>NZ_JXIS01000159.1:0-13154 GCF_000836715.1 Bacillus sp. L_1B0_5
TATTTATGAGTTTTGCAACACCATCTTTTTGCTTAGATGTTTTTAAGCTTTATAAAGAACTCTTTCCTTTATAAAGCTTCAATTTATATAGTTTTATTTAATTACATTACTTATTTCACAATGATGAAGTCTTCTATAATCTTTTCGAATTTCGGATTTTTTGAAGGCATAGTCATTATTATGCTGCCCTTTCCGAATAAATAATAATATTTTTTTATAAATATGCAAAATTAAATCGACATTAAAAGTTTTTTAAAAAAATAAATTCAACTAAAGAGTTCCATTTTTACGAAAATGTGGTATAATTTTTTCGACATTTGAAATAATTAGCATTTAATTACTATTTAACTAAATTTTTGTTAAGAGAAAACGAGAGAGTAATAAAAAATAGTTAATGATTAACAAAAACATCCTTTTCAAAGAAAGCGTTTTCTGAAAAGGTTTTTACAGAAAACAAAATGATTACGTAATAAAAAGTTTTATCATTGTGTTTTTGTGAAAATCTTAAAATGATATTCATGGGAAATAGTACTATGAATTTTATACTCTAAAGAAAGGGTTTGTTTATTAAAAAAGTAGTAAGTATTTACAGAAATTTAGAACCATGTACAAATATTTCCGTCTATTACCTATTTACTAGGTTGAAGTTTCAGAGGATTGTGTATAAATGTTTTTTTAAAAAAAGTTCGAAAATTAATTTGATTTTATATGAAAAATTTCCTATAATTAGAAATAGTTTTTATTTGGGATTTTACATATATTATAAAATCGTGGATTGGAGAATAACAAATGGACAATAGTCTAAATAACCTTACTAATGAGGAACTATTAACATATTATTTATCAAAGAAATTAAATAAAAAAGAGATTGCTGATTTAAAAAAAATAATTTCCTCAGACTTAGATTGGACCAGAGTACTAGGCTTACTTCAAATGCATAGATTGATGGGTTGCGCATGGATCAACCTTCGGAATCATGTCATAGGAGAAGGAGGATCTCCATCTTTTAATCATTTTTCTCCAATATTATATTTAGCCTACAAAGCACAAAAGGCACAATCAAAAGAACAATTTATCTATATTTCAAAAGTAACTAAATTATTTGAAGAAAATCAGATAGAATATATACTCTTAAAGGGAATTTCTGTAGCAGCAGAGGCGTACTTAGATTTAGGGTTACGGGTGAGTAATGATACAGATATACTAGTACACCATAAAGATGTAGATAAGGCCAAGCGTTTATTATGCGATATGGGTTACGTACAGGGGGAATACAATGTATGTACAAAAGAGTTAGAATTAGCAAATCGTAAAGAAATTATAACAGCGCCAATGGTATCGCATGAAATTTACCCCTTAACTATTAAAACTGAAGATACGAGTATTATTGAATGGCACAAAATTGATTTACACTTTTCTGTAGATCTTATGACTTCGAATCGGACTGATAATATAGTAGAAGATTTTTTAGCAAGAAGAAGAAAAATAAAGATTGAGAGTATAGAAGTTTATACCTCGGATGTCATGGATACTCTTATGTTCTTGTGTATTCATTTGTACAAGGAAGCTATTAATATAAGTGAAGTAAGAGGATACAAGGATCTTTTAATGTTTAAATTCGGTGATATATATAATCTAATTAACGTAATAGATGGTAACCAGGATGAAAAGTTAGATTGGGAATCATTTATATATAGAGTTAAGAATTATCAACTTGAAAAAGGTATTTTCTATTCTTTATGGTCTGTAAACACTGTATTTGGTAATGTTGTACCGCAGCATGTTCTAGATTCACTTCAACCTGATAATCTTTCCTACTTAAATGAGGTTTACGACAATGGAGAAGTAGTAATTAAATGGAAACAACCGCTTTTAGAGAGGATCTTTAATACAAATAGATTATCTGAAAGTGTTAAATAGAAAAATTATCAAAAGAAAATGGGAGATAATAAATGCTCAATAAACCATTAAAGACAGATCCCCTATCAATTATTATGAAGCTACCAGGGGAAACTTGTAATATTAATTGCCTATACTGTTATGAAAAGAGAAAACCGTATCCAAATGCAAAGTATTTAGATTATACTGTGGTGGCATCTTTAATAAAAGTAATGGATGGAAGGCCATTATCAATAGAATTGCATGGTGGAGAGCCGCTTTTACTTGGTCAGGAGAAAATTCGGGCTATATTAGTTGAACTAAGAAAATATTCTGGACCTGTAAAAATAAGTATGCAAACAAATGGAATATTATTGGATGAAAGCTGGATAGATTTCTTTGAGCAAGAATGGCCGGATATAGAAATAGGTATTAGCTTAGATGGGGATCCATCGGCAAATAGCTATAGAGTGGATTATCAAAACAATCCAACATATTTAAAAGTAGAAAAAACTCTTAATTTACTAAGTAAAATGAATAAGAAGATAGGTGTAATATCTGTTATTACAAAAGATTCTCTAACGCGAGCTAATGAAATTTTAACTTATTTCAAGAATTTTTCTTGTATTAAATCCTTGAAATTTGCTCCTTGTCTTGACTATAACGTAAAAACAAAAAAACATAAAAGCTCAGAACGTTTTATTGAATACTTAAATCCGGAGGGGAAAGGAAGGCCTGGATGGGCGACAGCTCCTATGGAATACGCTGATTTTATATGTGAAGTATTTGATATATGGGAAAGAGAGAAACTGTTTAATAATTTTGTGATTGAGCCCGTTCTTAGCGTTATAAAAAAGAAGTTAGGAATAAGAACTGCATTTTGTCATTTCTCAAATATGAAGTGTGCTCATGTCCTAACTTTATATCCAGATGGTCGTATTGGTAGTTGTGATGAACTCTCAATGCCTAACTCTTATCTAACGCATATTAATGAATTAAAGGATATCAATGATATCATCATGTTACAAACTAACCAAAAGTTAGATGAAGATTTAAATAATTTATTAAAGAAATGTCAGACTTGCTCATATTATCAAACCTGTGGTGGAGGTTGTCTGGCAACAAGATCTCGTTATGCTGGTACTGATTTTGATGATGAGTATTGTGATTATAGAATTAAAATGATTGATCACATTGGAAGTAGTATTGAAAGAAAGGCGGTAAAAGATCATGCTCACTCTTAATATGGATACTATTACTGAAATTAATAAACAAATTAAAGAAGGACAGGCCAGAAAGATAGATGAAGTTTCTAAATTAATTAACAAGCTAGATAACAAACTATTAGAATCTACTTATAGTCTTCCGCAATCTTTAAAGTATAGTCTTATATATCATACAATTTATAACCTTCAGCTATCTTTGAAACAGGGACATACAGAAGAAGTACAGAATGTACTAGATTTATGGAAATGTAATAATTTTTTGAAGAGATCAGTCAAGGACAAATCAAATGAAAAAGATTTTTTGGTAGTGGATGCAGCGACATGTGTAGTTGATGAAAACAGTAATCTGTTATCGAAAGCTTATATAGTTAATAAGGAAGCGTTGTGCTCTACTTTACCTATAAAGAACTCTTTAATCGAAAGTGCTTTAGAACTGATAAGTTCCTCAGGTAATAGTCATTATTTAGAAGCAGGACTAAACATTTTAATATTAATTAATGAAAAGCAACTCTTGGATACAACAAATAGTTACAGTATAAAACTACTTCCAGGAACTGTTTTTACGGATTGGACTAATCATGATTTTCGACTGGCAGAAGCCATATTGCATGAATCTGTTCATAATTGGTTGAATGAATGTTTAGATATGTATGGAGAAGATTTGTCTTCTTCAAAGATGTGGTTCTCACCATGGAAAAATGAGGATAGACCGGCCTTTGGGATAGTACATGCTTGTATGGCATTTTCTGTTCTATCAAGGTATTTTGCAAAACTTATTGATGACTCAAATATAAGTGATTTAGCACGTAATTATGCCAAAGTTAGATTAGAAACTGAAGTAAAGAATTTATATGATCATAAAGAAGATATCTATGAATGCATAAGTTTAATAAGAGAAGATACTTTACGAGATATCGTTCTTTTAGAATTTGAAAATGCACTTGATTTCTATTCATTTAAAGGAGGTGAAAATCATGCAAAATAAAATGTTCGATTTATCTGAATTCGTTCAAGCAGTTAAAGAAGCTAACTTGAGTATCAACGCAGCCGAAATTAAGGCTACAGCTCATACTTCTGCTGTATCTGTTAAGGATTGGGACAAAGTTCAATCTGCACTAAAGGAATCAAAATAGTGATATGAACTACGTAGAATGAGGCAGAGTATAAACTCTGCCTTATTTAAAATATTATACTATTAGGGTGATGAATATGAATTTGGTAGAGATGCAAGGTATACATAGTGTAGAAGGATTTTTGCTTGATGAGGAATTAAAAACTATAACACAAGAAATAGATTCTGTTCTTAAGATGAATGGAGCTAGTCTATATAGAGCTGGTATGAATGGAAATACTGTCCACTCTATACCAGGTTATGATGTAAAAGAAGTGGTAGATATATATGAGCCTAATGGAAGAATTGAGATTGTTGATTTACCGAAAAAGGTTTTAGATCTATTAGATAAAGCTTTTTATAGAAGTTTAGATAATATTAAAGTTGGTTATCCTTCGGTAAAGAAACCTGACTGTTGGATTTACTTTGAATATGGAAGAGATGAATATATTACTCCTCACGTGGACTATCCTCATAATGAATCTAGACCAGACAATCTAAAGGTAACTGGTATAAATATATTATTAAATGAAGATTTCTTTGGTGGAGAATTTTATGTAGAAACCTGTGGAAGCAAAGAGATTTGGGAAGATAATGGAGAAAAGTTGAAAAATGGACTCAACTGGGGAAGTGAATGGTTTAAAAAACTTCCAACAACAAGATGGACGTGTCAACAAGAAAAAGGCACAGCTATTTTTTATGGTACAAATGTTATTCACGGTACTCATGCAGTAAAAAGTGGTAGGACTAAAAAAATTGTGGGCTTTGTAACTAATTAAAAGGAGTAGATTTTATGCATAATAAAATAATTTATAAGTTAGCAGAAGAGAACGCTAACATGACAACTATAGATAGATTAGTAAATATGTATCACCTTTTAGGACAAACTTTAGTATTTGAAGTTGAAGGAGATGTTCTTGAGCTAGGTTGTAATGAAGGGAAAACTAGTGTTTTTCTCCAAATGCTAATGGATTATTATGAGTCTTCAAAAGAGTTACATGTATATGATTCTTTTCAAGGTTTACCTAAAAGAGGAATTCATGATGAATACTTAAATGAAGGAGATTGCTTGACTTCCAAAGATAAATTATTAGAAAATTTCAAAGAATATAATTTAAAAACTCCTTTCATCCATGCTGGTTGGTTTAATGAGACACTTAAACAGATACCAGATAAGATTTCTTTTGCATATCTAGATAGTGACTTTTACGACTCAATTCATGATAGCTTAGAAGCCATTTATCCTAGATTGACTAAAAATGCTATAGTGGTAGTTGATGACTACTGTGATTTACAAAATAATCCTAACGCTTGGCCAGGTCTCCCTGGTGTAAAAAAAGCTTGTGATAATTTTATGGATGATAAATTAGAAGAATTTTCTGTTCTAGTGGGAAATGGTGATTTATCCATGGCATACTTTAGAAAATTATAGACTATCGCAAGGGAAGTTGTGAAATATAATGAAAATCGATCTAAGGGATATTGGACTTTTAATGCTTTCTGGTTTCACTCAACTACAATGTAGAGAAATATGTGAAGCCACCTTAGGGTATAAGTTATCAAGGATAAATTTATATAGGAATCAAGCACAATATTTAGTTGATTGGTGTCACAAATATAATCTTTTTATCGATTGCTCTGATTTTTATGTTCAAGAGTTTATTTGTGAAGAGGGTAAAGGAAATTGGTCTAACCAAGGTGAAAAAACGTTTGATATAAATGGTTGTAAATTTTATTACATAAGTCGTAATAAAGAAGAAGTACAATTAGCAAAAAGTGCAGAGGTGAAAGAAGAATTTGATGCAAAGCTAATGGGGAATTTATTAAAAATACCTGAATGTTGTACGGAAAAGTATCTAGTGAATAGGGAAGTAGTTGAGAAAAAGTATTTTGACGACTATGCTATTATCACAACAAAGAACACTTTAAATTCTAGCGATATGTTTAATGCTAATTGGAAAACTAATTATTTATCACAATATTTCGGATATAGTCTAATACATCATTTTCCTTGTACATGGAATTGTCAAAATACAATTGATAGGGCTGATAAGTCTATTGAAATTATGAATTCAGTATCTCCCAATTGGGTAAAGACTTTTCAGGAAAACCTTCGAGGATTGTTAGTATTTGAGAATGGGCTTTCAGTACATTTTATTAAGGCTCTACCTGAAACAGGGGCCAAAGAAGTTTTATTTAAGCCAAATCAAATTGTATCCACAAATACTACAGAATTAAGTAAAAAATTAAGAGAATACGGTAATATAAGATGGAATTCACCATTTTCTTTTAATATAAGGGAACTAGAAGACCTAAGTAAGTATCACAATCTTGAGGAAACTACAGTAATTCCTTTTCTTTAAGATTCGGGAGGTAATCAATATTAAGCAAAATATTAGTGTTAGCGTAAAAGCTGCTGTAGTTAAAGATGATTCTGTATTATTAGTAGAGTATGTAGATCACGTAGGACTACATTATAACTTACCAGGCGGAAAAGTAAAAAATGGAGAATCATTAAGGGAAGCAGTTTTACGTAAAGTATATAAAGAAACTTGTTTAAAAGTAGAAGTTGTAAAAATGATGTTTGTCGTTGAATATGTTCCTGATAAATGGAATGGAGAATTTGGTGATCAACAAAAAGTTCAGTTTCAATTTTTGTGTAAAGCTTTACCAGGAAGTCATCCGAAAATTCCTAATCCACCAGATGAAAATCAGACTGGAGTACGCTGGGTAAAAATTGATGATATAGATAAGGTTTTTCTACTTCCTAGGATAGGGAAAAAGCTAAAAATAGCTTTAAATGAAGAACTAACACGAAGCGATGCTTTAGTTGATAAGTGGTAAGGAAAGTGAATTATTATGAGTAGTAATGTATTAATCCTTTGTAAGTTTGATGATTGTACAAATAAAATTTTAAAGACAAAAAAGCATATTATATTTACTGATTCTTTAGTAGATATTTTAATGGATCATAATATCTGTAAGAGTATTAAAGCAATAGTACTAAGATCAAATGTTTATTTATCTAAACAAGTATTGGAACAATTCGAAAATCTAACGCATATTATCAGGGCTGGAAGTGGACTTGATAATATAGATTTAAACGAAGTTGAGAGACGGAAGATTGAAATTATTAAAAATCCATTTATTTCAGCCAATGCTGTAGGTGAATTAGCTTTAGGACATTTAATAAATCTAACAAGAAAGATTTCTTTATCCCAAGAATTTTCCAGAGAAGGATTATGGAATAAAACAAAAATTGTTGGAGAAAATATTTTAGATCTAAATATATGTATTTGGGGAGCTGGCCCTATAGGTATAGGTTGTTATAATTTTTTTAGGAAATTGTGTACTAATTTGTATTTCATTTCACATGATTCTGTGAGTGATATACTGCCACAACGCTCATTGGATGTAGCGTGTAGAGAATCTGATGTTCATATTTTTTGCTTGCCATTAAGAGAAAGTACATATGGAATGATTAATTCTGAATTTATTAATAAGGTTTCCTCAAAAACTCCTTATTTAATTAATGTTGCTAGATTTGATTTATTTCATTTCTCACAAGTAATGAGTGCACTTAATAAAGGAATATTAAGAGGGGTTTCTATAGATGCTATAGATCAAAAACATGTTGACATAATTAACTCTGAGCTATCCTTATATTCTCATTTAAATTTTATTGTGACTCAACATGTTGGTGCCCAGAGAGAAGATATTTTAAAAAAGTTAGGTATTTGGGTCTTAGAAACTCTGGACCTTTTAAATTTAGGAGAGTGAATTGAAATGGTTTCTAATAATAAGATAAAGCCTCAATCAGTATGGATTGGAGTTGCAGACCCTCTTAGTGCCCTGCTTGCTACAAATTATAATATAGATGGAATTTGGGTATCTAGTTTTTGTGTTTCTGCTGCCATAAAAGGTTACCCTGATATATCAATTTTAAGTAGTTCAGAGATGATAGCTGCAGCAAGACAAATTGGTTTAATAGTTAAGGATACTAATATACCTGTATATATAGATTGTGACTGTGGATATGGAGATGAGTCCATTTTTGGGTATGTAGTCAATGAACTTATACATACTACTAATATAGCTGGTGTATGTATTGAAGACAAAGTATTCCCAAAGAGAAATTCATTTTCTTCAAATGATAATCAAGCGCTAGATACTATTGATAATTTCTGTAAAAAAATTATGGTTGCCAAAGATATCAGGGATAAAAGTGGAAAGAATTTCAGTATAGTTGCACGTACGGAGGCCTTGGTTTTAAGTGATAGTGTAGAAGAAGCCCTCACTCGATTAAAGTCTTATTCAGCAGCAGGAGCTGACGCATTATTAATACAAAGTAAAGGAGCTATTGAACCTTTACTAAATGTAGCAAGAGCTTGGGAGGAAAAAGATATACCATTGATTTGTGTGCCTACCGCTTATCCAGAATATACATCCGATTTCTTTTGGAATCAAGGATTTGACGTTGTGGTCTATGCTAATCAATTGATTAGAGCAAGTGTACAAGCACAAAGCCAAGTTCTAAACACGTTAATTAATGAAAAGCTAAGTGTTGCTAGTATCCCTTCAGAAAGCTTATGGTCTATGAGTAAGATTAATGACTTAATTCATCCGGAAAAATCTGATGTTTCGGTGAAAAAAGAACAAATATTTATGTAAAAATAATTTCTGTTAAGGAAAGAGTATTATAAAAATGACTAGGATGATTTTGTGACTAAAAATAGATATTCAGGTAAAAAAGTGATCGTTAGAGTTGATCATAACGTACCTATTGATGATAAGAAAAGAATAACTAGTGACTTTCGTATAAGAAGTTCTGTTCCCGCATTAAAATCCTTAATTAATCAAGGTGCCAAAACAATTATAATTTCCCATCTTGGAACACCTAAAAAAGGAGAAACTTCTCCTCTTAGTATGAGAGATATTTCCCGTAGGTTGGAAGAATATATTAATAAAGAAATTAAATTTTTATCCTATAATATTAATGATTGGCGTTTAAAAGAAGAAATTGAAATGATGAATGATGGCGATGTAGTGTATCTAGAGAATATACGGAGATTTAAAGATGAACTAGAAAACACTAATAGCTTTTCGAGAGAATTAGCACAACTAGGGGATATATATATTAATGACGCTTTTAGTGCTTTTCATCGTAAGCATTCATCTACCTATGGGTTAGCAACATTGTTAGAAAGTGAAATTGGCCATACCGCGAAAGCTGAGATTGAAACCCTAAATCGAATAAAACTGAAGTCGGATAAGCCTTTAGTAACTATTATAGGTGGGGAGAAGATTGTTGAGAAATTAAATGCTATGGAAGGATTATTAAATGAAAGTGACGTTATTTTAACAGGAGGCATAATAGCTACCATTTTCTTACAAGTACTCAATTATCCTATCAGTCACTCCTTTTCAAGTACTCTATTAGAACAAGCAAAAAGAATCCTTAATGAAAGTTATACTAGCAACAAAAAAGTTATAATCCCTGAAGATGTTTATGTGCTACGTGGAAGTAATGGCTACTATATAAATATAGATTCTATAATACCAGGAGATATAATAATGGATATAGGTCCGAAAACAATATTAACATATGAAAAAATCATTACTTCGGCAAAAACGATATTTTGGAGTGGGCCTCTAGGGAAAATAGAAGATACTATCGCTTCTAAAGGGTCAGTTCATATTGCTCAAAAGATTGCATCTTGCAAAGCATTTAGTGTTATTGGTGGAGGACATACAGTTGGTTTATTAGATCAGCTTAACTTAATTCAAAATTGCTCATTTGTATCTACTGGAGGAAGTGCGTGTTTAAAATATTTATCTAACAATAATCTACCTGTTTTGAATTTATTTACAGAAAAAACATTTTAATCTAATTGGTATTTTTAGAACGTTGAAAAATCTGATTTATATCTAGTTAGTTTACAGTCTTTTTAGAATAGCAATAGATAATTTATTGTTTTTTATTTGAAAGGGAAATAGGGATAAAATATTTTACCTTTGTTTGAGCTTAACAAAGAAACGTACGTAAATTTGAGAGTATTTTAATTGTGAAAATGGGTTGTAGTAGACCATAAAACACCGTATCTTTATGGATTAAAGCTAAGGTGCTACATAACTAATAGTAAAAACTACATAAAAAATAATATTATGAAGTGAACAAAATAGTAGTACATAAAAAACATATCCATTGAGTTCGCATACTAAGTATGCAGATTCAATGGATATGTTTTTCTGTTATTAAAAAAATTAGGACGTCACTGTTCTAATTCTATAAAAATAGAAGTCTATGAGGTTTCATATTTTAAAGACTTAACATAAAAAGGATAAAAAAGATAGCCGTTCTCAATTTTATATTTTAAATTAATTATGCATTTATTATATATTAAAACTCGTTTTCACCAATTAAATTCCCTGCATCATTATCTTTGGTTAATCGTTGCTTTAAATAATTTTCTTTCGTCGTTCGGTCATTTTTATGACCAACTGCGGCTGCTATGATATGCGGTGCTAGTCCCTTGTAATCGTATAAGTATTGTACATAAAAATGCCTAAAGAAGTGGGGAGTAATTCTCATATTTTTTGTAAAGGGTAGCTTGGTATCCTTAATAATTTTAGAAATATATTGTGACAAATAATTCTCTCTATAAGCAGTATGGTTCTTGGTTTGAAATATAGTCTGTCCATTTGGATTCCCAATATCTACAGGTAACCTTCTTCGGATTCGAAATGCAACAATGCGATTAAAGATTTCCTTATTAATAGAAACAATTCGTTCATTATCACCCTTTGTATTTACCGTTAAATAGTATCGTCCTCGTATGGCATCATACTCAAGATCTTCCCACTTTGCATGGGCCACCTCTGCCACACGTAATCCAGTAGTAGCAAGGACCGACAATAATCCATAGTTAATTTCATTATTCTTGTAGTAGTTTAACAGCTGCTTTACTTCTTCATAGGATAATTCGCGTTTTGGTTTATGTTGCTCGTTTACTGTAGTACTAAGAATCTCCACATGAAGAGGTTCATGGATATATTGAATTTCATATAACCATTTTAAGTAAGAGCGAACCACTCCTAGTTTCCGACTAACTGTAGATGTCTTGTATTTTTCTTTCGATTGATAGGAGATTGCCTCTTGGGAGAGCCATTTTTGATAGTTACGGATATGGCGTTTTCTAAGATTCCTCCAAATTTGGCCATCTTTAAAATCTTTTACATCTTGCTGCAGAAACTCTGTACTTTGTTTAATAAAGAAGTAAAACTGGCTTAAATCACGCGCATATAAAGTCCTAGATTCATCTTTAATACCTTTTTCTTGATCAAAGTGGGTTTGTCGATTTAAATAGTAGTACAAAATCTCTTCATCAGAAAATCCCTCGTATGTATAAAAATCTTCTCTTTCATTATTGTCCTTTTTAAATTCAGCTTCATTTATATAATCTTGATTCCATAACGCAATTATGTTTGCAAAATTTTGTTTTTGTTTTTCTATGTTTTCTAAATAAGTTTCATTATGAATTGTATTTAATTCAAAATTCACTGTTACTCATCTCCATATTAATTCCTTTTATATCTAATATTATAACTGAATTTTATTCAAAGTTATTTACAAAATAAGATTAAATTTTATAAAAATGAAAGTAAGGAATAAGTATAGAAAATGTTCTATTTTCTATGGTTATATAAATCTAACTTATATAACCATTTTGTTATTATTTTTAAATAAATATAAAAAGCAATTTAATTAGTAAATAAAAATTGTTTTTATAAAATTATATAAAAAGATTAAACTTTAAATATGTTATAATGAATTAAAGTTATATATTTTTAAAAATTAAAATTTGGCTTGAATATTTTATAAAATAAATATAAATGAAATGCAAAAGGAGAGGAAATATGAATGAGAATCAGCAAATGATTATGAATACAAACGAAGTGAGGGAATATTTAGAAGTTAGTAATTTCGTTGTTAATAATTTAATCAAACAGGAAGAATTAGTACCAATCAACAAGGATACATGGCGTTTAGATGGAAGTTTCCTTTTCAAAAGAGAAGATGTGGAAACAATTAAAAAAGGAAGAGAAACGGAAGGTATTACTCTTTACCAAGCTAGTAAAAAATATGGTATAAGCACATATCAATTAGAAAAATGGTTAGGGGATGGGGAATTAGCCGCTACTATACGGGAACATCGTAACCGTGAAACTAAATTTATTAGAGAAGAAGAGTTACTTCAAGTTATAAAACAATTTGATCAAGCTAACACGCTATATACATACTCACAAAAGTATAATACAGTCCTTTTCCATAAATATATTCAAAGTAATAAGATAGCAAGGGTAATCTCTATTCCTAAGCGTGGTGATATTATGTTGATTGATGAATTTGGAAGTGAGTTCACCTTAAATGAAGCTATTAAATCGGGATTCGTACCAGCATACAATCTACCTGATAAACCACGTAGTCATCATCAAAGGTTTGTTAAATTCCGTTTACCTAAGTCCGATCAATTACGCAGCAACTCTTTCCAATTGATTGACTTAATCCTTCAGTACGTATCACCAAGAAATTTAAAGGTTTCAGAAGAGGAGGGTTTTTGGTATTTCGATATACGCCAATCTCTTATTGACTTACCTATGGGTATGCAAATGGAATGGATTGAACACTTAACACCATATATAATAGAAGGAAAATTAATAAAGCGTGTAAATAATAGTATATATTTAGATAGTAGTAGCGTGACAAAACCAGTTACACTTTCTAGCAAAGAATATCACGCAATAAGTAAAATAGTAGAGGAAACCAACACTACCATTGAAGAATTCATTGCATCTGCTATTTTCCAAAAAATAAAATCCTATCAGGCTTCACAAAACTAAATTATAAAATAATTTAGAGGGTGTTGCAAAACTAAAAT
>NZ_JXIS01000016.1:0-29366 GCF_000836715.1 Bacillus sp. L_1B0_5
TTCTGCGTTATTGCATCGGCGACTTGTCCTATATTACACTTCTAAACCTTAATCGTCAACATGTTTTTCTAAAAAAATATAAAAAGGCTTATTCCCTTTAAAATAAGCCTTTTTATCATATACCATTCTATTCATTTATTATTTTTCTATAATTGGTAACGAGACAATAAACTGAATAATACCATCCTCATATTCCGCTCGAATACTGCCACCTTGCAACTCAACAATACTTTTCGCAATCGCAAGCCCAAGTCCAGAACCTTCTGTTACTCTACTTCGAGATTGATCCTTCTTATAGAAACGTTCAAACAAACTCCCTAACTCTTCTCTCGTAAACTCTTCACTATGATTCGCAATTACAATTTGTATATTCCGGCGCTGCCTTTGAAGAGAAACTTTTATCTCCCCATCATCTTTACTATACTTAATCGCGTTCATTAATAGATTATCAAATACACGGACCATCTTTTCCGAATCAATCGCTGCATAAGTACGTTCCTCAGGAAACTTCTTAACAAACGTAAGCCCATGCTCTTCTGCCTGCGGCACTAACTCTTCTATTAATTGCTCGAGTAACTCATTTATACAAACCTCTTGTTTTTCTAATATAACTTGCTCATTTGTTAACTTCGTATACTCAAATAAATCTTCTATTAAATTCTTTAACTGCTCCGACTTTGCAAAAGCAATTCTCGTATACTCATCATGTTGTTCTTTATTTTCATATTTAGAATCTCTAAGTAATCGCAAGTAACCCATAATAGAAGTCAGCGGTGTACGTAAATCGTGAGATACATTCGTAATAAGCTCATTCTTCTGCTTCTCTAATTTACGTTCCTTTTCTATATTATTCATAAGCTCTTCCGCCATATTATTAATATTCTCAGTTAAAGACGCAATCTCATCTTCACCTTTCTTCTCAATGCGGTACGCTAAGTTTCCTTTTTCTATTTCCTTTACACCTTCTGCCATTGCTTCAATCTGCTTCATCTTTCTCTTTGTTATATAGAAGAAAGAGAAGATGAATACAAGGACACCAATTAAAAATGGGAATGGTCCTTCTACTTTATAATACACTACCTCCCCTTGAGGCATCCCGCTTACAAACATATATAAGTTCTTACCTTCAATTGTAATAGGCGAGAATGCAATAAACTCTTTTCTTGATCTTTCAATATCATTATTATTTGAATAATTGATAGCAAATGAAGTCGCATTACGAATTGTATTATGCAAATTAATTTGTTCTTCTTGCGCTTGCTTCGTTTTATACAAAACTTTACCATTTTCGTCAGTAACTAATATTTTAAAGGCATCATTCCCTTGCTCTAAATTCTCATTTTCTAGTTCTATCATATTTTGTACAGCATCTAATTTATTTTCAGCAACCATCATTTCCGCTGTACTTTGAGCTTTACGATTAATTTGCTCCATACCATCTCTATAATTAATCTCAGCATGCTGGCTAGCATCTTCAAAAATAGGTGCTACTATCTTCGTTGATACAAAGAGACCTAATAACGCACAAGCAGTAAACGCCGTAATAAGTTGAATCCTTATACTCCGTTTTACGCTCTTTATTATCTTCCCAATTAATTCTCGAATTTTCCTAACATAAGTAAACGGATTAAATATCTTTTTCAATCTTATACCCCACTCCCCATACTGTTTTTATATATCTAGGCTTCCTTGGATTCTCCTCAATCTTTTCACGTACTTTTCGAATATGCACCATTACAGTATTATCAGACTGGAAAGATCGTTCGTTCCACACCTTTTCATAAATTTGCTCCGCACTAAACACCATACCTGGATTTCTAGCTAGCAATTCTAAAATTGAAAATTCCCTCGGGGTTAGTTTCACTTCTTCTCCCTCTACAATAACTTTATGGGTCGAGATGTTTATTTTCATCTCTCCAATTTCTAGCTCGTCCTCATTTTGAATAGCAAAACCATTCATTTTCATATAACGGCGTAACTGAGATTTAATTCGTGCAATTAACTCTAATGGATTAAAGGGCTTCGTTACGTAATCATCTGCTCCTGTTGTTAATCCTAAAATCTTATCCATATCTTGCGTTTTCGCAGAAAGCATAATAATAGGCATCTCTTTCGATTCTCTTACTTTCATACACATATGAATACCATCTACTTTCGGCATCATAATATCTAATACGACTAGATGCACTTCATTTTCTTCCAGTAAACGTAGCCCTTCTTCTCCGTCCCCTGCTTGTAATACTTTATATCCTTCATTCTTTAAATAGATTGTAATTAAATTCCGAATTTCTTTTTCATCATCTACGACAAGTATTGTTT
The DNA here is from genome assembly GCF_000836715.1 of Bacillus sp. L_1B0_5. Taxonomy (NCBI): domain Bacteria; kingdom Bacillati; phylum Bacillota; class Bacilli; order Caryophanales; family Bacillaceae; genus Bacillus; species Bacillus sp. L_1B0_5. The sequence continues at coordinate 2,320 of NZ_JXIS01000016.1, forward strand.
CGTGTGCCACAATATCTCCCCCATTACTTTTTTAATCCCTAACTTCTATTATAGGAAAACTTCTGAAGAAAAACGCTCGGAAATCCTTAAGATTTTCTGAAGACGCAAAAAAGGTCTAGACTCCCCTTAAGTCTAGACCTTTTAAAAAACCCCTTTTATTTACGAACGTAGATGAAATATAGTACGAATAAAACTCCCATAACATACATAATCGGATGAACCTCTTTACGACGACCACTCACAACCATTGTAATTGGATAGAAGATAAATCCAATCGCAATCCCAGTTGCGATACTATACGTAAGTGGCATAGAGATAATTGTAAAGAATGCTGGTACTGCAATCTCGAATTTCTTCCAATCAATTTCCCCTAAGGAAGAAACCATCAATATTCCTACAATAATTAAAGCTGGTGCCGTTACAGCTGGCGTTACAACACTTAGTAATGGCGAGAAGAATAGTGCCAGTAAGAAGAATCCTGCTGTTACAACTGCTGTAAATCCAGAACGTCCTCCCGCTGCTACCCCTGCAGACGATTCAATGTAAGACGTTGTTGTTGATGTACCCAAGATCGCACCAATTACAGTCGCAATCGCATCTGCAAATAATGCTTTTCCTGCACGTGGTAATTTATTGTTCTTCATTAATCCAGCTTGATTCGCAACCGCTACAAGCGTACCTGCTGTATCAAAGAAATCGATAAAGAAGAACGTTATAATAACAATCCCCATTTGAACAGTGAAAATATCTCCAAAGTGCGTTAATGCCACACCGAACGTTGGTTCTAGACTCGGTATTGCTCCCACTACAGCTTTTGGAGTATCAATTAATCCTGTCGCTACTCCTAAGATTGCCGTAAGAATCATACCGTAAAACACTGCACCATTAACTTTCTTAATCATGAAGATGATTGTAGTAACAACCCCGAAGATTGCTAGTAACGTTGTGCCCTTTGTTAAATCCCCCAATCCAACAAGAACAGCATCATTTTTCACGATAATTCCGGCATTTTGGAATCCAAGGAAGGCAATGAACAATCCGATACCTGCCGCTACTGCAAACTTTAACTCCGATGGAATTGCATTAATGATTTTTTCACGAATACCTGAAGCAGTAAGAATAATAAAGATAATACCTGACATTAATGTTCCGGCAATGGCCGTTTGCCACGGAATACCCATCGTTAACACTGCTGTATAAGCAAAGAACGCGTTAATTCCCATACCTGGCGCTAAAGCAATTGGATACTTTGCGAAAATACCCATAATTAACGAACCGATCGCTGCCGCTAATGCCGTAGCAACGAATACTGCACCTGGATCCATCCCTGTACCTGCTGGTAACCCTTTAACATTTCCAAGCGACAGCGTAGCAGGATTGACAAACAGTACGTAAGCCATAGATAGAAATGTTGTTAACCCCGCTATGAACTCAGTTTTATAATTCGTACCGAGCTCATCAAATTGAAAATAGCGTTTCATCCTACGTTTCCCCCGTTATATGATTACTCGCCGTAATCTCCCTAGCCCTCTTTTATCTATTAAAAATAAAAAAGGCTTCCATTGCATATACATGGAAGCGTTCTATGAATAAAGACAAGTTTCCCCTCATCTTTATCTAAACGCCTCGTAGTCAAGCCATTTACGGTAGCTAGGTAGAAACTTTCGGGCCATATCCCCGATATTATACGACGGCATAATATTCACTTTTCGTTTGAATTACATACTCATATTAACTCTTGAATGTATTTTTGTCAATTTAAAAGCGAACATTTTTATATTTTTTTATATTTTCGTTCGTATTAACAACGAAAACAAAAAGATCCATCTATTCATGAATGATAGATGGATCTTTTTTATTACAATACTATTCCCACTCAATAATAGACAGTACTCCCTGTTTCCTTAAATGACAGCACCTTTTGAAAAAATTCATTGTTTTGGTGGTGTGTTTGGTGGGAAATACAATCACCAAGCATCCAGTAAGTGAAATCTCCACTTGTGGTAAGGTTCAGCGCAATGAGGCTAAGTAAGGTTTACAAATCTGGTAAATATCTTTTCATACCTATAGAGATTGATTCATTTCCTCTTTGCTAACTAGTAAAGCGTCATCTTGATTATTATCGTAATCAAACCAATAGGTTATTTGCTTTATATCTGTACGATTGGATTGAACCTCTATTTTCTTAATTATAGCTCTTAATAAAGATTTCTCCAGTTCATAATTAGCATGTTTATATAAATCAGTAAAATTTTCAAGTGCCCTTATAACTATTTCTTTAGTAATTGGCACTTCAGCACTTTCTATTTTTCTTTCTATATAAAACGCATTAAATATTTTATAAAATAACACACAGTCTGTCTATTGGAATAATAATTAGAATTCGACAGAAAGTGTCAAAAACCTTTATTGCGTTTCATATAGTTTATTTTTTTCAACTTCAAGTTCATCTATCTATTTCCGTAACGGGTCGGATAACTCCGTATATGTTTCTACCCGAATTTTCTCATCAAAGTAATCCTTATTAAGTTTAACTATACGATTTTTTCTTCTTTTTTCCATAACCATATAAACTTTTTATTCTCATTGCATATACTAACTATTAATTAATTTTTTGAGGGGGGAAATATACCGAATGAATTTATCCAAAGGCTTTATCTGCATCACTAATCCTTCTTGGTGTTACACATTATCTTCAAATAATATGCAACTAGCTTGTATTTGGTTAAGGAGAACAACCTTTAAAGCTATAGAACAACATCAACCTATTTTTTTTGTAGAAAAGAAGAGTAGATTCCTTCGTGGTTACGGTTATTTTGATAAATTTGAAGTTAATACAACCAGACAATGTTGGGAAAAATATGAAATATTAAATGGCGCTAAAACATTTAATGAATTTTTAAATCAGTTAAATTTCCCCAACGAGGAAAAAGGGTGGGCCCAGCCCATTGGGAATATATTAATAAAAAAAATCAAATGGCTTAATAAAGAAATACCTATTCACCAAATAAATGTAAATTTCCCAAAACCTACCGTAACAGGTAAAACTATAAACTCTGAGGAAACAAAAATACTTCTTTCCTATTTTAATGCCTAACTAATATTTTCAAATTATTGATAAACTAAAGTTATCCTTAAATTTAATAGTATAAGAAATAAAAAGGTCATGATAAAATCATGACCTTTTTATTTACTACTTTTTAATTCACTGTAAATGAGATTTCTATCTTTAGATAATAACAAATCTACTAATTCTCGATCTTCAATACATTTTAAATTAATCCCTAGTGGATCAAGAATTGCTTTCATGGCAGATGTATTCCGGTCATGAATAGTGGGTGCAGTATAAATTCCATTAACAATCGCCTCAGAATGTTCTTCCGCAAATAATTTAATATGGTCTGGTACTGAAGAACCTTCAGCACTAAATTGTGCAGATTTAGCCTTAATTGTTGTTAATTCTAATATAAAGAATTCACCATTAATAATAAAAATAATATCGGGGGTTCCTGTCTTCCCTCCTGGCGCTGGTCTTGGAAGACCAAATTCTCCTACTTTACCATTCCAATACACATCATCTATTATTTTTTCTTTTCGTAGCTGCTCCAATAATTTATAAAATAGATATTCATAATAAGCTCCCCTAAGATTTTTATTATTAGTTAAATCAGCTCCTATAATATCTCCTATAATTCCTAGATAAGACAAATAATTCTTATCAAATGTTTTTGCCGCAGAGTGTTCATTGATGATTTGTCCTATTTCATCTATATTTTCATTATTAGTAATACTATGGTTTGAATTAATATTAAATTCATATTTTCCACTTAAATAATCCGGCTTGATTGTAGCCCTTTCCAAAACAGTTCCATCCACCGGGCTTATAAAAATAATGTCATAATTCTCATTTATGAACATTGGAGAAACTAATGAGCAACCACTTTTTATTAAATCACCTTTTATCATTACCCCATTTTGTTCAATAATTATTATTAAATTGCTATTTCCTTTATTTTCAACCTCAATATCCCTTGGTGGTATTTTTCTATTAGGATTTCCAATGTAATCCATCCATAACTTTAAATTATCACCAAAATTATACACTTGTGAATTTTCATATTTACTACTTAAAACCTCTTTAACATAAACTTCTTGTTCATCTTTAATCTTAATTGCAGGTAATTTATTGGAATCAGGGCTTCCTGGATTCGGTATCTGAATTTTAAATCTCTCAATAATCCCCGTACTATAACACAGACTTTCAAAATAAGATGCTGAAGATGCCTTTACAAGAGTAATATTACCTATATGTGTTTCCTTAAAAAGTTTAATTTCAGTATCTCGTTCCATTAAATCTTGTTTCCTGTACTTTTTTATTTTCTCTATTGTAAGTGGAATTTCACTTTCATCCCTAATCGAAAATACAAAATACGCCAATTCCTCTCGATCAAGATAATTTAATTCAATTAATAACTTTAAAATAACCCTAAATGGAAAGACTAAAATATTTTCACAATCTTTTAATATTACCGGATTAGTGATTTGAAGTTTTTCAAATTGTTCAAGAAATACCGATGAAGTTTCAATTAAACCTCCACTTTTTTTACCTTCCCCTAAGGTTCCGATATTTTCAATGCTATCTTTATGAAAATCATATAAGTATCTACCAGCATCTGTGATTTTTACAGTATTAGGCGTTGTATTGCTATCTATGTATAAAAACCCTAAATACTGTGGAATTGAAGCAAGTAAAGTACGAATAGATTGATTTGAAGGGGATCTTTTTTCCTTTACCGCCCCACGTTTTCTTAAATCATTTCCAATATTATTTTGTTTTTGCTCATTCCAACGTGTTTGATCATAATTCCTATTTATAAGGGATTCTATTAAACAAATCGTTTGGTGAAGACTTCCTCTTTTTGGAACAAGCCATACCTCTTTACTTCTATTTTTTTGTACCATAATAGCCTCCTAAATTTCATTCATAACAAATTATACCATATTAATAAAAAAGCCTACTCAACATTAAGTAGACTTTTTTAAAACAAATACAAAATCTTTATTTATTTTCCCACCCTTATTACCTCTAGGAATTCTTAAATAGTGATTTTTAATTATATAGCTAAAGTAAGTATCTATTTCAAATCCAATCACTCTTGCTATATCACAAATAATGCTCCAACTTTCAACATTAATTTTCCTTATACTACTATTTCCAATAACAATACAATATTTACCCTCTTCTGCTAACACATTATAAACCTCGATTAAGTTCTTATGCATATCCTCAAAAAACCTTTTAACAATAAGTGCCCTCTTTTGATCAATTTTTTCAATATCGTAATATACTTCCTTAAGTTGCTTACTTAGTTCTAAAATTGACAGATCTAATTCTGATTTCACTTTTTTAGTAGTTATATTTTCAGTACCTACATAAGATTTTTTCTTATCCTTAATCGTTTCTTCGGAGTCTAAGCCTAGCCATAAGTTTTCTAACCTCAATGTCCTAGCATAATCAAATGCATTTATATAAGGAGGCGAAGTAATCGCTACTTCAATTTTTGAATTTGCTTTTATGTTTAAAGCATCCCCCTCTAATAATTCTACTTTTCCTATCTTATTACTTAGAGTGTAATTTAAAAATTCTTTCATATACGCTAAGTATTTATTCACAATATTAGGAAACACGATAAAGGGATCAGAAGGTACTTTCTTAATTTTACTTGATATATATGGCTTAGGAGACACATCATCAGCATTCGAACATTTCCTTATTGAGCTTGCTAAACAGACATTTAAAAAATCTATTATTGCCGAATTCTCTAATTCATTTATCTCATTTTTAATAAGACCTAGTTTTTGAACATTTTGCTCTGAAAACCAGTGATACAAATTGTTTATTTGAGGAACCATAGGATTTTTATAATCCATATAAGATTCTTGATATTGTTTAATTATTCTTTCTAGCCAATCGATTATTTGATTAATATCTTGTAACTTTAAAGGAGTCGTCTTAACCTTAATTAATAATTTAGCAAAATTGTCTATTTCCGTTCCATAAGCATCATGTCCATTTATAATGGATTCTAATAATGTAGTTCCGCTACCACTAAACGGGTCTAAAATGCTTGCCTTTCTCTCCCCAATATACTTATTCATAAACCACCTTGGTATTTCTGGGATAAATTTACATGGATATTTGAAATAACCGTGTGTATATGAATTGGGATTTGGTTGTTTTATTGCATAAGTTTTTCCGTTTTCTATACACATTGGTAAGCTTTCAACTTCTATTACTACTTCCTCTTCTATTTTCTCAATAGCTAATTCTTCTTTAAACATATAACACTTTCCCTTAAAAAGTTTTTTTGTTCCTTTGTAATATTATATTGTTGAGAGCTTGTGATTATATAGCGTGCAACTTCAATTCTACTTACTTCAAAACCTATCTTTTCTGCAAAAATTGAGAACAATAAATCAGTTGGTACCACAATTCCTCCATAAGAAGAGTTACTTACTACAATAGTACAAAAACCACCTTGTTCTAATGCTGAATAGCATTTTTCAATCACTCTAAACATATCATGGAAATACAATTTCAACATAATCGGAATCTTTTTATCCCATAGTTTCTTTTCTTTTAATTTGCTTAATATATCTTCTAATAATGGAATTGTATAAACATTATCTATATCTTCTTTAAAGTTAGCATTAAGATGTGACCTTAGTGAAGATTTTTTAAGAGTTTTCATTTCCTCATAGTTTGCTACAAAGCCCCCAAACCACAGCTCTAACTTATAAATTTCAGTATAGTCAAAGCAATTAGCATATGGTGGAGAAAAAATAACACCTGTAACACTGCTATCTTCAATAAATTTATCCATATCAATACATGTATGATTTATAAGCTGTATATCTCGCATACCCTTCTTTGTTTCAAGATCTATATACATATTCGAATAAATATGATCTAGTTTATAGTAAACATCCTCTTTATTTAATACGATTGGATTCTTTAACTTTCTTTTTTTTAATCCATTACCTGCTTTTCTATAATTAGATAATTCTTCTATAGAAGATAACCAACCCAATTTCAATAAATTTATAACATTTGGATTTATTCCTTCATTTTCAAGATCAATTATGTTTTTTTTAATCGACATAAGTTTATCCTGTACTTCTTTATTAAAAACCTTATCAGCAAAAGATAAATTTGGCATCGGAAATACGCCATTTTCTTCATTTAATACCTTTTCAAACAAGCTCTTAAAAAGCTTAATTTCTCCTAACGTATAATTTCCTAATTTAACTTTGCTTAAAAAGTAAGAAAATGGATTAACCTCAAATCCTATTCCCTTATATCCTAATTCATTAGCACCAATTAATGTGCTCCCGCTACCTGAAAATGGATCTAATATAGTTCCTGTTGATCTCTTAGCTTGTTCTTTAATTAATCTTTTAACAAGCTCAACTGAAAAACCTTCTTTATACCTATACCAACGTTGGTAAGGCTTTTTTAATTCATCTGAATAATTAACTTGACTTAAATATGTTGCATTTTCAATTTCCGGATAAAGCACATTAAAGCTTTTTTCAATACCATTATAATCTATCATTAAAAAACACCTCTTAGGAACATTTTAGTATACTTTTTTATTTTCAAGCATCAATTATACTTAGCTTTTATAAAAATAAGCATAACGAAAATACGTTCCCTTTTCTACAATTTTATCTTAAATTAATAATCCAAACAATTATTAATAATTCCCATTCAAACTTTAATACAATATCCCCATAATTTAACAAACAAAAATAGGTAGCGATCTCTTAATAATTATCTAATAAAAAATCTCAATCTCCAATTTCCGCTTTACTATCACTTGTGATACGGTTCACTGAAACTAATATTAAATTCGTTATTAAGTCGAATGGGACTTTCTATCTTATCTTCGCTCCAACTGTTTGAAATTCCGCATGCCCTTTACAGCGAGCCTTTCCCCATGTTACAAGCAGTCTCTGCACCCTCACGATTTTCTCTCTAAATAAAGCTATCCTCTTACATTACTTTTATTTAATGCTTGATTACCATTAAATTTAATTTTTGTCCGTTCAGCCGTTTTGATTTCAATATTTCCAGTCATTGCGTCAACAATTGTAGTATCAGCACCACTCCACATATGAGCATAGTGTTTTAAAGTAATCTCTGGACTTGAATGCCCCATACGTTGAGATAAAACGAGCACCGATACATTAAATTCATTGATAAGATACGAAGCATGTGAATGACGCAATCCCTTTGCTTGTATCTTTCTCACTCCTGCAAGTTTAGAGTATCGCTCAATAATTCGAGCTATCGTTGATTTAATCATAGGTAATCCATCATAGCTAAAAACAAAATCATTTTCCTTCCCTAAGCCAATATTCGTTTGCTTATCTCTCCATTCTGTTAAAATTTTTATAGTATCATCATCAAGTGCAATTATTCTTTTGCCATCTTCTGTTTTCGTATATGAATTTCGTCTCCAATCCTTTCTAGTTTTTATAATGAGCATGTGATGAACTCGCATACGCTTTTTTATTAAATCAATATCACTCCAATGTAAAGCCGTTCCTTCATTCACACGAATTCCTGTCATGTAATAAACCCATAACATAACAAAATTTAAATGTTCATAAAAATCACCAATATAAATTTGATTTATCACTTTTTCAAATTCTAGCTTTGTCCAATATGGTACAATTGCTTTTCCTTTTGGGATTGCTTTAACTTTTTTCGAAACATTATGCTCCAAGTATTGCATTTCTACAGCTTTGTCTAAACTTTTGCGAAACACTCCAAAAATTAGACTAGCATAGGACTGAGCATACCCAGCTCCGCCATTCTCTTGATTTGTTAATAACCATGTACGAAAATTTTGTACGTCCTCAACTGAAATAGACCGAAGGGGGATAGAAGCAAATCTATCCCTTATCCTTTCCAATATTCTTCGCTTAACAGAGAAGGTACTTTCTTCAACATCTGTTTGATAGTAAGGCATATACACATTATTCATAAATTGCTCGTAAGTCATTTTATAATTAGCGTAACTATTGACTTTATGATATTCTCTTTTTAATCTAGTTAACTCCTTGTTAGCTTCGAATGCGGAAGAAAAAGGCTTGCCATTAACGTCTTTTCTTCCTTTTTTTCGTACTCGTTTTCCTGTAACCCGATCAATACCAAATTCCGATTGATAAAAGAAGTTTCCTTTATCATCAACATATACACCAGGATATTTCGTTGTTTGTTGCGTTCTATTTTTCATTGGGAATTACTCATTTCTGTTATAAGAGAAACTCCTAAAATGGATTCAATCACATCTCTTGGAACTCTCCCCAGTCTTTTGTTGTTATAATAAGGACAACCTTTTTGTACCATGATTGCCTTCGCTTGCCTAATTAGTGAAATAGCTTGATATTTTTTATATCCCAGTTTAATTAAATCATCTTTACATATTGTTGTACCCATCACAATAACCCCTTTCCACGCTAATATTCATCCTCACTCATAAGTTCTACTACACGCTGCTCGATTAATGTTTGGTCGGATTCAGTGATTTTTTCTTTCCCCATCTGTATTAACTCTTTCAAATAAAGCTCAGCATATTTTTCACCATATACACGCCTAAATGATTCATAAAGCATACTTATTGATTTCACTGTAGAATTTTCAACCCAATCTTTCTTTTTCTTTAAAGTGAGTTTTTCACGCTTTACTTTTAAGGGGATTTCTTGAATACCGTCTACAAACTTTTGCCACCATCTCATTGTAGGAAGTCTATTTTTATTATGTAAGTCACTGGCACTCTTAGGTTGCGTCTTGAAACAATAATGAGCTGATAAAACACCTTTAACTATAGCATTAAGTGGTTTCCCCTTCGATATTTGAAGAGCCACTTGCATCGATTTATTTCCAGTCAACTCTAATTCCCATCTGATCCACTTCTCAACATTTACAACTTCATCCGCGTTATCTTTTCTTTCTTGTTTTTTATCATAGATTCGTAATATTTGTGGGGATGAGCCAATATACAACGTAAAACCCGTCAATTTCCCATCAAGAACCCTACCACTATTTATTTCAATGAATTTGTGACTTTTCGTGCTTAACTGTCCACGTTTTACATAGTCCTGCAACGCTTTTACAGGTGGAGTAGCATCATCAAAAATATCTAGGGCCAAATCTATTCTCGATACTTTACCTTGCACCTCTAGAATAAATGCTATAAATTTGTACCAATGCCAACCATCAACTCTCGACATATATTCTTCATATTGCCTACATGCTTGTCCAGACATATCTATAAGAACACTACTATGACTTCGAGAGGAATGAAGCTTTATATTTGCAAAGCTAATGCACACATCGTAAGTAGGATACGGAGACCCCTTAATCTCTGAAGAAAATTCAGAGATAGGGATTCCTAAAATTCCATCAGCAACTGTCGGAAACTCACTATTTGGAATCGAACAACGAAAGTAATCAATTAAGCATTGATTACTTCGCTTTTGGCTCATTCTCTTCACCGATAGTGTAACTATCAGCTTCTATTTTGATTTCTGAATACTGCCACGTATCAACCATTGGCTTACCTTGTCCGACAAATGTTTTCTTTTGGATTTTCCTAGGTTTCACTTTAAGCCCTGTAAAATAAATTGGAATAAATTCACCATCTTCGTAATGATCAAAGATAGGTAAGCTGTCCTGTTTTTCAATTACTACAGTAATAGGCGAACCGATTTCAGTCCCACCATTTTGTAATACAAGCTCAATAAATGGTCTATCGTAAACCTTAAAAGTTATTGCATATTTACCTGTTTCAACTAGCTCACCATTTAGATTCTTTTCTTTTTCAATCCGAGTAGCAAAGCCATCTTTTTGCACTACCATCGCTGTAGGAACTTTAAATTGCTTAATATCAAAGTGAAAATCACCTAATTCAACATTTTCCGAGTCATTTAAAGAATGAAGTTTTGACGATTTTAAAATTAATTTCCCCATGTTTTCAATCTCCCCTTTTATCATTTTTAAATCCCGAACTCTCGGGATTTTGAACAACCTTTCAACCTTAGCCCCCCAACAGATTACACAACTTTCATTGAGGGAGATTAACCAGTGTTACCCACTGGTTGCTTCGCTAATTTTGGTTATTTATAAGTGTTGGGCAAAGAACGCCCAACAGGGCATAACTTCTCACGAGCGTTTCTTGCCACTCCGTTTGGCGACTAACGTCGCCACCGAAACCCTCGCAAAAAGTTACGCTAATTTGTAAGGATTGATGAAATCACTTCTTATTTCAGACAGTGCTCTCACATTCACTTCCCTCCCCTTGAGAGTTATCCGCTATTTGTTGATTTTTCATCAATTTTTCTATTTCTGCTATGAAGTCAAAGTTTTTGTCTATATACGGAGTTTCAAAATAGACTGGAGCAGTGTGAATGCCATCCAGTTGAATATATCCACCACCTTTCTCTGTAACCGTCTTATATTCAACGTTATTAGTATCAAATATCATGTTATAACCAATTGAGTCCATAGCACCTAAACCCGCTTTAAAGCCCATCTGTGCCCTTATATTCGTAGGTAGGTCATCTGCTGAAGGACGTTGCATAAGTATTTCAATCATGACGCCTGCTTGTCTGCCTTTCATAACGATTTGAAAAACGTAATCTAGGGCTTCTTTAGCAACTTTCTTATCTACAGAATGCATAAAAGCTGAAAATTCATCAAAAATGACAATAACGATAGGCAAATTAAAGTCTCGATAGGTTTTACCAAAAGCTGAAACGTTATCGAAATATTCAGAATAACGTTTCTCCATTAATCCAACGACTTCTCTTAGCATTTTGCATATTTGATTGGCTTCTGTAGCAACTTTCCCTTCAAATCCCGTAACGAAACGTAAAAGGCTCAAGTCTGCTTTTTTAGGGTCAACAATTCTTAAATCAGCTTGAGGAGATAAATTCAAGTAAGAAACTATTTTCCCCAAAATAAAGAACGACTTGCCTGATCCAGTTCCTCCGACCACAAGTGAGTGTACGACCTTGTGGAGTTCGTAAGATATATTTCCAGTAATTCTAATTTCATCTGAACCATTTGATTTACTTATTGCTGAAGCTAGGTTAATTCGTTCGTCTTTGTATTTTAAGAAAGTATACTCAACATAGTTAACAGTTATATTTGTTGTTTCTAATTCCATTCCTAAAGTAGCTTCGAGGTTTTCGCCAAGATTGGTAGCTTCTTTTGTAAATCGGTCACCATCACGCATAATTCTCACATAAATGTACTTTTCCAATTCGTTGTAAGAAATACGAATAACCCTCACAATACGTTTTTCTTTCACCACTCTATCCTCTTTGATAACTTCAAAGTAATCTTCATCATACAATTTCAGCGTGTCTATCATATAAGCTAGATTATTAGCAATCCATGACTTACGGTCCTTAACAAAGTTAAAGTAGAATCTAATACTTTTGTAAATAGATACCGCCCAAAAAACTATTATTAGTAAATCAACGAAACCATTGAAACTCATATAGCCATGAATCACAGGAATTTCAATTATTAGTGGGGGAATAGCGTTTGATACTTTCACAAAGAAAATCGTCAGCATAAGGATGAATATTACAAGGAAATATTTTAATAATTTATTTTTCCTTTGTGGATATACAACCTCGTGCCAATCGCTATTTCCTTTATTGAACATGTTTGTAAGTGCATTTTGCTTCATGGATTGCTCCTTTCAAACCTTAACCGCTTAGTTTTCTTTATCCCACATTGATGAAAATCCAGCTACAACCTTAATTAAATAATCATAGCTGACACCTTGTTTGATGTTTTCACCGTAAATTGCTCTATCAGCCACTTTTTTTAATTCATGAAATAGTTCAGAGTTTTTCGGTATTCTCTTTTTAAATACTTCTAAATCTAATTCATCTATATCTACAAGAGAAGACCATGCTTCATGATCTACTCTAAAGTCATTTTTTATTAGAAATTGAATTGGGTCATCATCGTGAACAAATGGTTTCATAACATTAGACGTTTCGATACGTTTTGATATAATTTCTAACTCATCATCTTCACTATCTCGACTCATACCATTAATGTCTACCCTAACACCCATACGCTTATATTTGCGAATTTCCGATAATAAAGCTTCACTAGCCGCTGCCAAACTCTCGTATAAATTATTGGAATCGGCATAAACATTGATTCGTTGATGATTGGTTCCATCTAGTGTTTTATCGTGGAAAAGCTCTAGGTTGATTGAAATTTGGACTTTACGCATACTGTATTCCTCCCTATTACCCCTAAAGGTTAGATACTACTTATTTTTCGATTCAAAAATCCCACACATTTTAACGCCCCGTTCTTTAATCGCATTCGTCATAAATTCAATACATGAAATAAATTCCTCTTTAGAAGGTTGAAGTCTCGTACCATCAAAGAGCCCAGTCCATAATTCTTTAGGTTTTGAGTTAGAATCATAAGGGTCTTCTAAAAAACTTTGGAAACAATACTTTTCAATGAATTCTTTATAGCTTCCAAAAGAATTTAACCAGTTCATTACTTCGGTAATCACTTCTTTTTCTGTTAAATAAACTTTCCCATAAACTTTAGCTTCACTCAGAAAACTACTCAAAATTTCTCTAAGTTCAAGGTCAGAAGCCCCATTGTTTTTAGAACGGAAAAATAAGTGGATTTTATCGAGAGCTAGAAAGAAATTGTCGGCTGTCTTTGCGACCCTCCCGAGATTAAAACCTCTACACACAGAGGAAAAATTCGATAGATAATATACTGAATCTAAAAATTCTAACATCGATTCATGAACTTCAATATCTTGCTCTTTAATATAAAAGCTCCATATAGCCGAATTTGAGATTTTATTTTTTTCGGAAATCCCTTTGGAAATCATTTCATTTTTTATCATTGAGATATTTGGCACAATCAGTTTTTTTGATTTTTTATCATTGATTAAAATATCTTCATGATAATATCTCAAATATGCGGTAAAAAAACTTTGTGGAGAAATTAAAGTGTCAGTATAAGTGGTTTCTCCTTCACCAAAAAGAAATTCTAGATTTTCCTTAACAACAGAAGAAGAGTCACAATCAAACTTCAAATTAGAACAATTTAGGAGTTTATAGTTAATAAACGTTTCCAAAGGATTATTTCCGATTAATGAGCCGTTATCATAAAGTCCAAGACAATTTTGCGTAAAAAGTTTTCCCATTTTTTACAACCCCTTCGTTTTTTGTTATCTAAGATACAGAAGGGGTAATTCCCTTCTGTATCTTTATTCCCCATGTTTTTAGCTCTCCATATCGGATATGAAGGGCATTTCCATACTTGCGCTGCAAAGAACTTAATGAAGATTTACTATTGTACTGATGAAGCGATACCAAGACTTATTAATGTTTCAACTGGTACCTCCATACATTCCCTCTTATCAGAAAACAGATAGTCAAAAGCTCTGTCCTTTAAGCACTCCAGGTCATCTTCTGATACATCCACAACATCTGGAATCATTTTAATAATCTCTCTTATAAGATTTGCGGAGGCATCTAATCAATCTGAATATTGTAATAAAACAACCGTATCATCCTTTGTAACCAAAAGTTTCCCCATGTTAATCACTCCTAAAAGTTTTTAAAATCAAAATATTAAGTTTCCAAAGAGCAATCATCCTCTTATCTAACCGTGTAACTCACCTTGTAAGTAACTGAATCATGTTCTTCCTTCTTAAGATCCAAATTTTCAATTCTCCTTAATTTCTCCTTTCAATTAACACAATACACTTTCGTCACCTAAACGTCAATACTTTTTCTCCGTAAATTCTCCGTTTTATTTTTTCGTAAAAAAAGTACTGCTAATTTATAGCAGTACTAAACATTAATAAACATCTCTTTTTATTAAACCTCACAACTCTTATCAACTTCAGTTTCAATATCACTTAATAACTTAATAACTGTATTACTAAATTCTTCATCGTACTCCAATTCTATTTTTTCTTTATACTTATTAATAATATTTTTTAATGCTTGAATATCAATTCTTTGTCCTTTATTTTCATTATTACGCTCTTTCACATCTTCAATGTTTTTCATAAAAGCAGCTTTAAGGATAAGACGAATACAAACACCAATTGTAACACTTCTAACTCCAAGTACCTTTGGCAGTTCTTTTTTCAGCGTTTGGATTCCCAGTTCTACTTCATTACTAACTTGAAGTTTAGGTCTTAATGCACCTTCTTTAATTTCATAATCATTTAGCAACTTAATCTTAGAATCAAATATTTCTTTCCAATCATTAACCCATTCCGAATCATTGAATGCTTGCATAAGCACATTCCCTTTCGTCATGCTGATTCCAGTTCTGTCTTCATACATATTTTTTAACTCTTCAATTAATTCTGCTGTTTCAATTGATATTCTTACTTGATAAATCATTATTTTTCCTTCCCTCAATAAAAATTCATAGAATAAACGTCAATAATTTTTCTCCACTTACATCATAGGCTTGATTTTTTTTATTGTCAATTTTTCTCTGGAAGCTATAAATAAATATAGTATTTTTAAACTCCGGTGGGAGGAATGGTGGGGAACCATATAAAAACAAGCCTATTTTACAGATTTATCATTCAAATAAACACTGTAAAATAGGCTTTTATAATTCAAATCATATTACAATCTTATTCCCACTCAATAGTTGCTGGTGGCTTACTCGTTACATCATACACGATACGGTTAACGTGTTTTACTTCGTTTACGATACGAACAGAGATTTTCTCTAGTACGTCCCAAGGGATACGTGCCCAGTCAGCTGTCATACCATCGATCGATGTTACTGCACGGATACCTACTGTGTAATCGTAAGTACGCTCGTCACCCATAACACCTACGCTACGCATACCAGGAAGCGCCGTGAAGTATTGCCAGATTTCGCGGTCTAATCCTGCTTTAATAATTTCTTCACGTAAAATCGCATCAGATTCACGAACGATTTCTAATTTCTCTTCTGTGATTTCACCTAATACACGAATACCAAGACCAGGACCTGGGAATGGTTGACGCCATACGATTTCATCAGGAATTCCTAGTTCAGATCCTAATACACGTACTTCATCTTTAAATAACGTATTTAAAGGCTCAATTAATTTGAACTGCATGTCTTCTGGAAGTCCACCAACGTTATGGTGAGATTTAATTGTTTGTGCAGTTGCTGTACCACTCTCAACGATATCTGTGTAAAGTGTACCTTGTGCTAGGAAGTCCATACCTTGTAATTTAGATGCTTCATCATCAAATACGTAAATGAATTCGTTACCGATGATTTTACGTTTTTGTTCTGGATCTTCTACACCTTTTAACTTGTTCATGAAACGTTCTTGTGCATCCACTTTAATAACGTTCATATGGAAGCCTTCGCTAAATGTTTTCATAACGCCTTCTGCTTCACCTTTACGAAGTAAGCCGTGGTCAACGAAAATACATGTTAACTGATCACCGATTGCTTTATGAATTAATACTGCTACAACAGAAGAGTCTACGCCGCCACTAAGTGCACATAGTACTTTTTTGTCTCCAACAGTTTCACGAATCTTTTCTAATTCTACTTCGATAAAGTTCTCCATGTTCCATCCTTCAGAACAACCACATACGCCGAATACGAAGTTTTTAATTAAATCGTTACCGTGCTCAGAGTGACGTACTTCTGGGTGGAATTGTACACCGTATAAGTTTTTCGCTTCATTGCTCATACCAGCAATTGGGCAAGACTCACTTGTTGCGTCTACTACGAATCCTTCAGGTAAACCAGTTACTAAGTCGCCATGGCTCATCCATACAACTTGCTCTTCTGGAAGGTTCGCATATAATTTTGATTCGTTCTCTACTTTAAGAACAGCTTTTCCGTACTCACGGTGGTTTGCACGCTCTACTTTACCACCGAAGTGTTGTGTCATAAGCTGCATACCGTAACAGATACCGAAGATCGGTAAACCTAGTTCGAAGATTTTTTCATCACAATGTAATGCACCTTCACCGTATACGCTATTTGGTCCACCAGAGAAAATAATCCCTTTTGGATTCATTGCTTTAATTTCTTCTGCAGTAATTGTATGTGGATGAAGTTCACTGTATACACCGAACTCACGAATTCGACGTGCTATTAACTGATTGTATTGACTTCCAAAATCTAAAACGATAATTGTATCGTGTTGCTTCTTCAAAATAATCACCCCAACGTTAGTTCTCGTATATAAATATTTTCACCAATTTGGCGAAAAGCATTACTAATATAATAAAAAAAGCCAGTCCTCCGCCTCTAGTCTCATAACAAAGAAAAGGCAGGGGTCTGGCTTTATAAAGAAAGATAGTCTCCGCTCTTTATAAATATAAGACACACTGCCTTCATAGTCAGGTTGTTTACGGTAACCCGGTAGAGACTCTCAAACCATATCATTGAGGATATATGAAGGATCGTTTTATATTATCTTCCTAGATTCTAACAATGAAGTATCTATATGGTCAAGAGAGAAAGCGACAAAATTCTACAGAAATTCATTTCCTTTTCTAAAAAACATAAAAAAACATCCATTTCTATATAGAAATGGATGTTTTTTAGGGCAAACGGAATTACATCATTCCGCCCATACCGCCCATGCCCATGCCGCCCATGTCAGGCATTGCTGGTGCATTTGGTTCTGGCTTGTCAGCTACTACAGCTTCAGTTGTTAAGAACATAGCTGCAACAGATGCTGCGTTTTGAAGTGCAGAACGAGTTACTTTAGCTGGATCTACGATACCAGACTCAAGCATGTTAACCCATTCGCCAGTAGCTGCGTTGAAACCAACGCCTACTTTTTCGCCTTTTAGACGCTCTACAACTACAGATCCTTCTAGACCAGCGTTGATTGCGATTTGACGAACTGGCTCTTCTAGTGCGCGAAGTACGATGTTGATACCTGTTGCTTCGTCGCCTTCAGCTACGATAGAAGCTACTTTCGTGTATACGTTCATAAGTGAAGTACCACCACCTGCAACGATACCTTCTTCTACTGCTGCACGAGTTGAGTTAAGTGCATCTTCAATGCGAAGTTTGCGCTCTTTTAACTCAGTTTCAGTTGCTGCACCGACTTTAATTACTGCTACGCCACCCGCAAGTTTCGCAAGACGCTCTTGTAATTTTTCACGATCGAATTCAGAAGTTGTTTCTTCTAATTGCGCACGAATTTGACCAATGCGAGCTGCGATTTGCTCTGTATTTCCAATACCTTCAACTACAGTTGTGTTTTCTTTTGTAACAACAACTTTACCAGCACGTCCTAAAGATTCAACTGTAGCAGATTTTAAGTCACGACCTAATTCTTCAGTGATTACTTCGCCACCAGTTAAGATTGCGATATCTTCTAGCATTGCTTTACGACGGTCACCAAATCCAGGAGCTTTAACAGCTACTACATTGAATGTACCACGAAGTTTGTTCACTACTAATGTAGCTAATGCTTCGCCTTCTACATCTTCAGCAATGATAAGAAGTGGTTTACCTTGTTGTACCACTTGCTCTAATACTGGTAAGATTTCTTGGATGTTAGAAATCTTTTTGTCAGTAATTAAGATGTATGGGTTATCAAGAACTGCTTCCATTTTGTCAGAATCAGTAATCATGTAAGGAGATGCATATCCACGATCAAATTGCATACCTTCTACTACGTCTAATTCTGTTGTGAATCCTTTAGACTCTTCTAAAGTAATAACGCCGTCGTTACCAACGCGCTCCATTGCTTCAGCGATTAATTGACCTACTTCTTCGTCAGCTGCAGAAATAGCAGCTACTTGTGCGATAGAAGATTTGCCTTCGATTGGTTTAGAAATCGTTTTTAATTCTTCAATTGCAGCAGTAACAGCTTTTTCGATACCTTTACGAAGACCCATTGGGTTAGCACCAGCTGTTACGTTTTTAAGACCTTCACGAATCATAGCTTGCGCTAATACAGTTGCAGTTGTTGTTCCGTCACCAGCTACATCGTTTGTTTTGCTAGCAACTTCTGCTACTAATTTCGCACCCATGTTTTCGAATGCATCTTCTAATTCGATTTCTTTTGCGATTGTTACACCATCATTTGTAATAAGTGGTGAACCAAATTTTTTCTCAAGTACAACGTTACGACCTTTTGGTCCAAGCGTTACTTTTACTGCGTTTGCAAGAGTGTCGACACCGCGAAGCATCGAACGACGTGCTTCTTCACTAAATTTAATATCTTTTGCCATAATAATTGACCCCCTTGGATTTTTTAAGATTTATATAATTAACCGATAACTGCTAAAATGTCACTTTCACGTAAAATCAAGTAGTCTGTACCTTCATATTTCACTTCAGTACCTGCATATTTTGAGAAGATGATAAGATCACCTGCTGCTACCTCTAAAGCAACACGCTCACCATTTTCAAGCACTCGACCAGTACCTACTGCAACAACTTTACCCTCTTGTGGTTTTTCTTTTGCAGTATCTGGTAATACAATACCACTTGCTGTTTTTTCTTCTGCTTGAACAAGCTCAATTACAACGCGATCACCTAATGGCTTTAGCATGAACAATAACCTCCTCATTTTGTTATGTAAATTTTATTTATTAGCACTCAAGTCACCCGAGTGCTAACACACTTATAATAATAAATAATCTCAATTTCTTTTGCAAGTAAAAAAATCATAATTTTTTCGCAAATTACTATATAAACTTTCTATATAGAATACCGCCTTTACTATATGAAGCATTGTTTCCACTGCTCGTATGTTACAATATGAAAGGACACCCTAAGTTGTTTTCGCTATACACACAACTTTCTCCTGTCTTCTATTATAATTTCAAATAAGGATTTACGAAAAAAACATAATTTAAGTGAGGTTTATATCGTAGGTAGCATATTTACATGTTATCCTAACTTATCTCATACACTATAGTTAGAAAGGATGGTTAAACCATTTGAAAAAACAATATTGGTGGGTTATCGTTACATACATTTTAATGCAGTTATCTGGCGTTGTTGGATTACCACTTCTCCTAAAAACAGGACTCTATGATAATAGAGGGTTTACCATTGAGGAAAAAGGACAAATCATAACGGGACACTGGGCAATTATTAGCTTCTTTGTTGCATTATGTATCGTACTTTGGTTACTTAGAACAGATATTCGTGACAGGCATTTAGATGCAACGCGCTCTTCTGTTCCAGCTACAATTGGATGGATTTCCATCGGATTATTCTTAGCTTTCTTTTCACAAATAGTTGCCGGTATGATCGAGATGCAACTACTAGGAATTAAACAAGGTTCAGAAAATACAATGAAACTGATGGAAATTGCACGAACTACGCCTTGGTTCCTTATTGTTGTATCTATAATCGGACCTATCTTAGAAGAAATCGTATTTAGAAAAATTTTATTCGGTGCACTTTATAAGAAGTTCAACTTCTTTATTGCAGCTATCATTAGTTCGCTTGTATTCGCAGCAATTCATTTTGATTTTACTCACTTATTGGTATACACTTCTATGGGGCTCGTATTCGCCTTTTTATATGTAAAAACGAAGCGAATTATCGTTCCTATTGCAGCTCATGTTGCGATGAATACATTAGTCGCTATTGGGCAAATTTTTATGAGCAATGAGCAAATTCAAGAAATGATTAAAGAAGCTGAAAAAATGCAAGGCTTTATCGGAGGATTTTTTGTATGAGAAACTCACCATTGTTCATGGCTGCACTATACTTCCTTCTTGGATGTATCTTTACACGCTTCGCCATTACGAACGTGACAGATACAATCTGGAATGTGTGGACAATACTATTTGCAGTTATGGCAACAATTGATTTTAATTTGGCACTTCGCCTTATATTAGTTAAATTCACAAAGAAGAAACAATAATAAAACGCAGAGGTCGCTTCCTCTGCGTTTTATTGTGGATAGTTTTTCAAAAAGTAAACTAATGTTTGTAACTCTACAGCTAAATCAATATGATGAATTCTAATATTCTCTGATACGTTTAATCGTGCTGGTGTGAAATTCAAAATACCATGCACGCTCGTTTCAGCTAATCTATCTGCTACAGCTTGTGCTACTGTAGCCGGTACTGTTAATATTGCCACTTGTATATCATTTGATAATCTCTCTTCTAATTCATCTAAATGGTATACAGGAATGCCCCCGATTTCTGTTCCAACTTTCTCTTCACTAACATCAAATGCCATTTCAATTTTTGTATTATTGTTTTTCGTGAAATTATAATGTAAGAAAGCGGTCCCTAAATTACCTACTCCAATAAGTGCTACACGCGTGATATCATCTTGATCAAGTGTTTCGCGGAAAAATGATAATAAATAATTTACGTTATATCCGTATCCCTTTTTCCCTAACGCTCCAAAATACGAAAAATCTCTTCGTATTGTTGCGGAATCTACTTTTACCGCTTCACTCAATTCGGCCGATGAAACACGCTGCTTACCAGAAAGAGATAAGTTTTGGATAAATCGATAGTATAGAGGCAATCTTTTAGCAGTGGCTTGTGGAATCTTTTGCTGATCCATATGACCTCTCCTCTCTTCCTATCTTTATTCATATACTTTAATCAAATACAGAAGTTTAGCACTCATTAAATTCCTTGTATAATAAAGAGAAGAAGTATTCTCTCTTATTTTAAACTATACACTATTTTTAGTATGATTGAGAAATATAAACATGGCAAAGTTAAGAAATTATTTGAGGTGAAAACATTGATTTTATTACAAGTAAATGGACTTTCGAAATTATACGGTGCAGAAACAATTCTTGCAAACATAAAATTGGAAGTACAAACAAAAGATCGTATCGCATTAGTTGGAAGGAATGGAGCTGGAAAATCTACATTATTAAAAATTATCGCTGGTGAATCATCACATGATGGTGGCGAAATTATAAAACCGAAAGATGTCTCAATCGGGTATTTAGCTCAAAATACCGGCCTAGAAACGTCTTTAACAATTTGGGATGAAATGCTAACCGTCTTTACCCACTTACAGCAAATGGAGACAAAACTTCGAAGGCTTGAGCAAGAAATGGGAAAAGAAGAAAACTTTTCAAACGAAGCTATATATGAAAGATTGTTAGCTGATTATGACCAATTGCAACTCAATTATAAAGATCAAGGTGGATATCAATATGAAGCGGATATTCGCTCCATTTTAAGCGGCCTTGGCTTCCCAGTTGAAACGCACCAGACGACGATTTCTACTTTAAGCGGTGGGCAAAAAACAAGATTAGCTCTCGGGAAATTATTATTAACAAAACCAGACTTACTTATTTTGGACGAGCCTACAAACCATTTAGACATCGAAACATTAACATGGCTTGAGCAATATTTACAAGGTTATCCTGGCGCAATATTAATCGTTTCACATGACCGTTATTTCTTAGACAAACTCGTTACACAAGTATATGAAATTTCGAATAAAGAAAGCAGACGATTTGTTGGTAACTACAGTAAATATTTAGACTTAAAATCAGCCTTATACGAGCAAGAAATGAAACGTTACGAAAAACAACAAGATGAAATCGCAAAACTTGAGGACTTCGTTCAAAAGAATATAGCTCGCGCCTCTACAACGAAACGTGCTCAAAGTCGCCGTAAACAACTAGACAGAATGGAATTATTAACGAGACCATTAGGTGATTCTAAGTCAGCATCATTCCACTTCGATATTGAAAAGCAAAGTGGAAATGATGTTTTACAAGTAAAGGATGCAACCATTGGCTATGATGAGGACCCTATAATTGAAAACGTAACTATGCGCTTAACTCGCGGAGATAGTGTTGCTTTAGTTGGTCCAAACGGAATTGGGAAATCTACATTATTAAAATCTATTGTGAATAAGTTACCACTATTAAATGGTGATGTTTCTTTCGGATCAAATGTATCTGTTGGTTATTATGATCAAGAGCAAGCAAACTTAACATCTTCTAAACGGGTTTTAAATGAACTATGGGATGAATATCCACTGCAACCTGAAAAAGAAATCCGTACTATACTTGGGAATTTTTTATTCACAGGAGATGATGTACTGAAACCAGTATCTTCCCTTAGTGGTGGACAAAAAGCTCGATTAGCTCTTGCGAAACTTATGATGCAAAAGTCAAATTTATTAATTCTGGATGAGCCTACGAACCACCTTGATTTAAATAGTAAAGAGATTTTAGAGAATGCTTTAATTGATTATCCAGGGACTCTTCTATTTGTCTCACATGACCGCTACTTTATTAACCGTGTAACAACGACTGTGGTTGAGTTATCAACAGAAGGTGCACAGGAATATTTAGGGGATTACGATTACTATGTGGAGAAGAAAAATGAAATGATTGAACGCGCAGCATTTGAACAACAAGAACAGCAAGAAAATCAGGCACCTGTTCAAAAAACTGTAGCTCAAGAAAAATTAAATTATCTCGAAGAAAAAGAGCGTAAACAATTAGAACGTCAACGCACTCGAAAAATTGAAGAACTAGAACAAAACATCTTAAACTTAGAAGAAGAAATTGCTACGTTAGAAGATCAACTTTGCTTACCAGAAATATATGCAGATTATGAAAAAGCGAGTGAAATTACAACTAAAAAACAAACGCTACAAGAACAACTTGAAACTTGTATGGCAGAATGGGAAGAGCTGCATGTATAAGAGTATTTAATAAATAAGGAAGATGTCTCATCAGTCATGATTTCTGACTATGCGACATCTTTTTTTAAGTACATAAATAATTTTTTGAATATATCAATGGTAACTCGGGATATATCAACGATTTTTCAAATACATCTATCGTAACCTTATATATATAAACGATTCGACACGAAATATCGATTTACCGACAAGGATTGACAATATCAGCACCCTCTATAATGGAGGGATATTTCAAAATGTTTTTCAGGGATATCTTCTTACTTTTTATTTCCCGAAAAACAATACATTCAAAGGTCAGACTTCATCTAGTTTATCCACAAACTTATACACATATCCACCTTTATAAAATAGCTACTAAAACAACTTTTCCACATTATCCACAACTAATAAAAAAGTTATCAACAATTCATATACACAACAAAACCCACATTATCAACAGATAATATGGGTTTTATCCACAAGCTGTGGTTAATTATGTGCATAACTATGCTTCAATATCTAATCCTGGATTCGCATTTAAGGCTAATGTTGCACGCTTGCCTTGTTCATACGCAATTGTCCCTGCCGCTGCAATCATTGCTGCATTATCTGTGCATAAAGATAGCGGTGGAATAATTAGTTCAATGTTTTCTTTTTGTGCAAATTCCTCTTCTAATCGCGCACGAAGTCCTTTATTAGCAGCTACTCCACCAGCAAGAAGTAATTGCTTTACATTATAAGCTTCTGCTGCACGAGCTGCTTTCGTTACAAGTACATCTATTACACTTTCTTGGAAACTTGCCGCTAAATCTTCTGGTTTAATTTCTATACCACGTTGTTTCGCGTTATGCACAGTGTTGATAACTGCTGATTTCAATCCACTAAAGCTAAAATCATATGAATTCGGTTCTAGCCATGCACGAGGCAAATCAATTGTTGGTTCTCCTTCATGTGCAAGACGATCAATATGCGGACCACCTGGATATGGCATAGATAACGTACGAGCTACTTTATCATATGCTTCTCCAGCTGCATCATCTCGCGTTTCACCAATTACTTCAAATGAACCATGTTCTTTCATATAAACAAGTTCTGTATGCCCACCAGATACAACAAGTGATAATAGCGGGAATTGAACTTCTTTTACTAAACGGTTCGCATAAATATGACCAGCAATATGATGAACACCGACTAGCGGAATATCATGTGCAAAAGCTACTGCCTTCGCTGCATTTACCCCAATTAGAAGTGCTCCTACTAAACCAGGCCCTTCTGTTACAGCAATTGCATCAATATCATCAAATGTGATATTTGCTTCTTTTAAAGCTTCTTCTAACACAACTGTAATTTCTTCTACATGATGACGGGATGCAATCTCTGGTACAACCCCGCCAAAACGTTTATGACTTTCGATTTGTGATGCAACGACATTCGCAATAATTTCCGTTCCATTTTTAACAACCGCTACCGCTGTTTCATCACAGCTCGTTTCAATCCCAAGTATAATCGTATTTTTTTCCATTATATATTCACCCACATTACAAGACCATCTTCCTGATTGTCTGCATAGTATCGTTTACGAATTCCACCATTTTGAAATCCGTATTTTTTGTATAACTGCTTTGCTACTTCATTTGATACACGTACTTCAAGCGTCATTGTTTTTACTCCTAGTTCTTTCGCTTCTGAAATAACTGCTTTCAATAAGGCATCTCCTAATTTTTGACCTCGGTATTCTGGCAAAATAGCTATATTTGTTATATGTGATTCATCAATAATTATCCACAATCCACAATATCCGATTACACGACCATCTTTTTCTAACACAATATAATGTGCATGTTCATTCATCGTTATTTCACGGTGAAAGGCACCTGCAGTCCAAGGAGTTGAAAAAGATACTTCTTCAATAGCTACAATTTGAGCAATATCATCAAGTTCCATCTTTCTAAATATCATATCCATCTTCTGCAAGGCCCCTACTTGTTTTGACTTTCCAACCACTTTGTTTCAGCTTCAGCTAAACGAAGATAGCTTGGAACAAACGTATGCACATCTTGTTCTTCTTTTTGTAATCCTAAGAATGCTAGCTCACTTGGTCTTGGATTATTTTTAGTAAAAGGAGCGAATACAGCTTGATCACCTAAATGTTCTATAATTGTTTCTTTATGCAATTTAACATCATTACCGATAAATAAAACAGGCTGTCCTTTATCTTTTAACATTTGCAACCAGTCCACAATAAGAATAATTCGGTCTTCTTCTATTGAAGTTAACTGCTCTCCTTCATATGTATATAATCCAGTATAAATTTGCCCACGTCTTCCATCAAATAAAGGACAAATTAACCCATTAAAGTTAGCACCGTTTGCAGCTACTACCTCTAAACTTGATACACCTACAATTGGTATTTGAAGTGACCAAGCTAATGTTTTTGCCGCTGTCACGCCTATGCGAACACCTGTATATGATCCAGGTCCAGCAGCTACTACGATTTTAGTTAATTCCTTCGGTTTTACACCACATTCTTTTAACAGTTGCTCTACAGCTGGCATAAGACGTACAGAATGGTTTTTCGTCAAATTTGTAATGATTTCCCCAATCACGTTTCCTTCCTCAATAAGGGATACACCCATTACGTAATTTGAAGTATCAATTGCTAGTACTTTCATCTTGTAATAGCTCCTCACATAATCTAATATAGCGATCTCCAATTGGCTCGAGTATAATTTTTCTTGTGTCATCTCCCGCATGGAATAAACTAATTTGTAACTTTTCATTCGGTAAATATGCTTCTATTAAATGAGCCCATTCCACTACCGTAATTCCTTCACCGTAGAAATACTCATCAAAGCCTAAGTCCTCTTCGCTTTCTGCTAAGCGATACACGTCCATATGATATAGCGGTAATCTTCCTTTATATTCTTTAATAATATTAAAGGTAGGACTATTTACAACTCTTTTCACTCCAAGACCTTTTGCTAGTCCCTTTGTAAAAGTCGTCTTACCAGCTCCAAGATCTCCTTCTAAAATAATTACATCTTGTGCTTCTACGAGTTCACCTAGTTTTTCTGATAATCTTTGTGTTTCCTCAGAAGATTTTGTTGTTACTTCATATTTTCTCACAGACTTCACCTACTTTACTCACAATGTTCTCTGCTCTTTATTATACAGGTTTTGAATATATAAAAAAGTCCTTAGGAGTTGTCCTAAGGATAGTTTGACTGTCTTTATTAGTTTTTTGTTAAAACAAATAAAAAAATACGAAACAACTTGTTTCGTTCTTTTCTTTATATAAAATGGCGGTCCCGACCGGGGTCGA
>NZ_JXIS01000160.1:0-10197 GCF_000836715.1 Bacillus sp. L_1B0_5
TTCTTTGCTTCCGCTGAATTTTGAGGTCGGGGTCTTACTGCCCGTTAATGCGGGATAAATGTTACAAAAACATTTATAATAGCTCTAACTTGCACAATGCTTCCCGTTAATATAATACGCTGATTCTGTGAAAACCGTAAATACGACCTCTACTTCTGGAAGTCCAAAATCCATTACATATGTAGTAATGGCCTTGGCAAATCGATCACGAATTTCCTGTCCACGCTCGAACCATTTCACTTCAATAAGAGGAAACGCTTCTATTTCTTCTCCATTGAATACAAACGTAGAACTTGGTAGTTCCAACGTAAAATTATCCGTACCACACTCACAAATCTCTGCGAGCTCTTCTACTAACGGCTTGCTTATGTGTTTTAATTGTTCAGTAGTAATTCCACGAAACACAATATGCGGCATGTAAATCCCTCCTTTAGATAGTTTTATATTTGCCCACATCATAGCACAATTCTCCCACCTTTTAACAAAAATAGATGCTAAACAAGTTTCAACTCTTATTTTTAGGCCTGTTATACAGGCTGAAGCGATTCTAAGTATCTGCCATATTAAAGTTGATATGCTCCCATTCTAGTGGTGAGATATGTTTTAATCGTTCTTCGTTAACCCCATGCGTACTTCTTAACTATTTCATTTAATTTTTAATAAAGAAAACAGCCTCACTAAGCTTTTAAAACTTAATGAGGCCACTTTATTCACACTATTAATTATGGAACGTCGGTTTATAGAACGAACGATTATCAAGTGCGAAGACACGCTCTGTGTATTCGCCTGGTTTTGTGCGTCCTAATGCGCGGTCCATCATGTTCATTTTTGCATCTAAGTTATCGATGTAGTGCAGAATTTCTGCTTCTTTTACTAATGGTGGTTTTGGGCTACCCCATTCTGCTTTTCCGTGGTGCGAAAGGACGATGTGTTGAAGAATTAATACTTCTTCTGCATCGATTTGCAATTCGTCTGCTGCTTTACCGATTTCGTTCACCATGATAGAAATGTGGCCTAGTAAGTTTCCTTCTAACGTATACGTTGTAGAAATTGGGCCAGATAGTTCAATTACTTTACCAAGGTCATGTAAAATAACGCCTGCATATAGTAAGTCTTTATCTAATGATGGGTATAGATTTGAAATAGCTTTCGCTAAATCTAGCATCGATACGACGTGATAAGCTAGTCCAGATACGAACTCATGATGATTCTTTGTCGCTGCTGGATATTCTAAAAATTCATTTTGATGCTTATTTAATAAATGTCTTGTTAGACGCTGTATGTTCGGGTTTCTCATTTCAAATATGTATTGCGTAATTTTCTCAACCATATCTTCTTTTTTCACTGGTGCTTTTTCAACGAAATCCGAGATGTCTGTTACTTCATTTTCATTCGCAACACGGATTTGTTTCACGCGTAATTGAATACGGCCTTTGTAATTTAAAATATCACCAGCTACTTTAACGATTGTTTCTGCTACATATTGTTTCTCAACTTCTGGTGATACGTCCCATAGCTTCGCTTCAATATCTCCACTTGGATCTTGTAAGATTACTGTTAAAAATGGCTTTCCATTACTTGCTAGACCTTTTGTCGCTGTTTTAATTAACAAGAAAACATCGACTTGTTCACCAACTTCATATTCTGCAATTTTCTTTTTCATTCGAATTCCTCCACCAAATCAGTTACTTTTAGTATAGCACACTACAACTCATTTTCTTTACGCATATGTGTTAATTTTATAATCTGTTTTTCTGTAAAATACGCAAGTAAATGCGCATGACATGTAAAGAATATGACTTGTCTATCCTTTGCAATTTCCTTTATTAGTTCAATCGTTCGATTCGTCCTTACCGCATCAAAGTGCACGAAACTATCATCAATAATAAATGGATAATCGTGTTCAAATGTTTTCGCAAGTGCAAATCTCAACGATAAATATAACTGCTCCGCTGTCGCTTGGCTTAGTTCATGACTGTAAAAACGCATACCGTCGTTACGCTCAACTATGAACGGCTCTGACTCTGACGGTGAAAAGATTTTACTATAGCGTCCGCCCGTTAAATACACAAAGTACTCTTCTGATTTTTGTAAAATACGTGGCAGATGCACTTCATGATAATATTGCTTCGTTTTCGTTAACACCGTTTTTGCGGCCGCATAAGCAGCCCACTTCTTCACTTGTTCACGCACTTGCGCTTTTTTCATTTCCCATTCATGCATTAAATCGCCATACGTACTACCTTCTTCTAAATTCGCAATTTCCATACGATGTTTCGCAATACGCTCTGTCAGTTCTTTCTCTTGCGCCAGGCAGTTTTGCACGACTGTCATTTCTCTCTTTAATTTCTCTTCATAACCGTCAGCTTCATAATGTTCAGCTAGTGACAAGCTCGTTAAACGCTGTTCCAACAGATCAATTTGCGGTAATAAACGCACTACTTGTTTCTCAGCATCTTCACGTTTTTCCGCCAGTTTACCTTCTTCTAAAAACATCTCTTCATCTGTAGCCTCTGCAATATTCCATAATGCATTTCGTTCTACTAGCAGTTGTTTCAATTCCTCTTGCATGAACTCATATTCTTCTTGCCATTCAGCTAGCTTCTCTTTCAGCTGCTTACAAGTTTGTCTCTTCTCTTTCTCATTTTGCATAAGGCTTTGCGCCTCATACAACTTACTATACTCCGCACTACCGATAACAGTTTCTAGTTTCTGTTCAAAATGCGAAATCATTTCATATAATGAAGATTTTCGCGTACCTTGCTTATCTAATTCACGATATAATTGCTGCATTTTTTCAATACGCTCAAACGCTGGCAATATGTGTGTATACGTATAAAATTCAGGAAACATATAGCGCGTTTTATATGCATCTACTTGTTCTCCCGCCTGGAACGTTTCTCTCTCCCATTCCTCATACGATGAAACGACTTTATCATAAGCTCGCTCCATTTGCTGCAATTTATAAGACTCACGCTCAAATAGCTTCCGAATCTCTTCATCTTTTTCTAACTGATAGCGCACAGACAGCGCTTCTTCACTTTGTCTCCCGCCAGCACTTTGCTGAAGAGTAAGAAGCTCTTCTTGTAATCCACTTGACGGATCTTTATATAAAACAAGGGCAAGAACAATCCCTACAAAAACAATAACACTAATAAATAAGAGCGGGCGGTTATCAATAAATAAACTCGTGAATAAAACAAGCGTGTTAATAAGAAGTAACAGAAGACAAACTCTTTGCCACTGCTTTTTCTTTTGCATAGCTGCTCCTGCTTTTTCCTCATACTTGCGCTTCATTCTCTCTGCGCCCATACCGATAAACGCCGCATCTTGGAACGATTTCTCTTTCTCAACTAACGTATTTCGCTCTTCATCCACTAACATTTGTTTCTGAATCTGTCTTATATTTTCTTCTTGTTCTTCTAATTGCTCTTGCGCTACTTTAAAACGATCATCAAGCTGTGCTTTTTTCGTTTCTAATTCACGCGCTTTTTGTACGGTTTGCGTAATTAATTCTTTCGTTGCCAAACTCATATCAAACGAAAGGACTGTTTCTTTTTCAAAAGTAGCACCGATTTGTTGCTCTAGCTCTGCGATTTCTTCTTTTATATTCGCAATACTTCCTGTCATATCACGCATTTCTTGGCGTGCATTTTCATACGACAAATGCTGCATACGAAGTTCTTCTACATAACTTTCTTTTTGTAAAAACTCTTCATCTATTTGAATCGAGTCAATTTCCGATTGCACCGTCTCTATTTTTTTGTGGAGCGAATCAACTTGTAACCTAAGCGGCTCCATCTTCGCCTTAATTGCTTCATAGCGCGCCATTCCGTTTACAGGAAACTGCCCGCTCTCATTTTCTAACACTTTCTCATGCGCACGCTTTTCAATAACGAGGGGCTCAAGCGCTGCTAATATTTCATAATCTTGCTTTCGCTTTTCTGCATTCTCTTTTTCCACGCGAACAGAAGCAAGCTTCTCTTCACTTTCTTTTAACTGCTCCACTTGTTTTTCATACGTGCCAATTTTTCCTTGCCACTCTTTCATCTTCTCTTCAAGCTTCTTCATCTCTTGCAGTGACACGTTAATTTCCGGTTTACGCCCACTCGGTTTAAAACGCTGATCCATTTCTTTTTCTAGCTTTTTATCTAACTGTAATAGCGCATCGCTTCCGACTGCACTTGCTGAAAATAAATAATTGCCAATATCCGCTTCGCCGAGCTGATGAATATTTTGAAGACCATGCATATCAAATGAAAAGACCGATTCAAATAAACTTTCATTCACCCCGCTTAATATATCGTTTAAAATCTCCTCGCCGCCCGTTTTCCCGTCTTCAAAATAAACGGTCACCTCGCCAGCTGCCGTCTTTGGCAATCGTTCAATTTTCAAACGGCCGTACTGCTCTGTTTGCACAGTCAGCGCACCGCCATACTTCCCGCCTTCTTTCGGCTCATAACGGCGCTGTCCTCTCGTCGGAAAACCGAACAGAATGCTTTTCATAAACGAGCGAATTGTCGATTTCCCCGCTTCGTTTTCACCGTATAGTACCGTCAGCAATGAAAGATCCATTTCCACATTTTCTAATTTTCCGTACCCATAAATATGGAGTTTTTCAATTCTCATTTTTTATCCCTCTCTTGCTGGAATAATTGCTCTAAAATAATATTTTCTGCTTCCTTTTGAATCTCTTTCTTCTCGTCTTCTGTAAAAGATTCAATACTATTACGCGCTACAGGAGATGTCCAAATCGTGCGCAACACGCCGTCCATATTTGTGAATGCTTCTAGCTCCTTTAGCACACTACCGACGAAATGATTTTCCGCTTTCAAACGTTCGATTTCCGCAAAAGAAACCGTCTCATTTTTCCACTTCATCGCATATACGAAATCTTTTCGCTCTTCGCCAGATGCTAAAATGTGAAAAATCTCTTCCACACGCTTTTCGTCACGCAAATAAGGAGAAAGTGGGCCCTGCCCTGTGAATACGACAGTTAAAAGCGTCCCTTCCTCTTCTCTTCGGCAATCATTCATCGTAGTTGACATGCTCGTCATAAGTTCATCAACAGTTTCAAGTCCATCAATACAAACTTCGATCTCATCCCATACAACATCTGCCGTATGGAAAAATAAACACTGCGTTCCTTGTTTCGTAAGTTCAATAAGGTACGCACCCTTCTCCCCTGTTTCCTTACGATGACGACCTTGTATGTTCCCTGGATAAATAATGTATGGCTCTTCTGATAAAATTTCATGTTTATGTATATGGCCAAGAGCCCAATAATCAAACTGTTTTTCTTTCAACTCACGAATTTGAAACGGTGCATAGCGATTATGCTCTGCATCTCCTTCCACACTTCCGTGAAGCATGCCAATATGAAAAGGCGCATCACTCATTTTCGTATACTGCGCTGTCATATTATCCGTTACCGCTTGCTGCAAATAACTAAACCCATAAATAGAAGCTAACAACTCACCATTTTTATAAAATGATTTCTCTTCTACATAAGGATCGGTAAACACATGAACATTTTCCGGAAACTCAATTGCTGCCCAGCTTCCCCCTAAATGATCATGGTTACCGTGAATAATAAAAACAGGGATATCGTACTGCGAAAGTCTCTTCATTTGCTCACGCACAAACACTTGCGCCCTCAAACTTCTCGTCTCCGCATCATACAAATCCCCAGCTAGTAATACGAAATCAACGCGCTCTTGAATCGCTTTATCAACAATACGTTCAAATGATTCGAACGTACTTTGCTTCATTCTCTCCCAAACAGACTGCGATACATTCATCTCCATCCCTTTAAACGGACTATCCAAATGCAAATCAGCCGCATGTATAAACTTTACTTGTTTCACAAATAACGATCCTTTCTATCTTTCAAAAGTTTCATTTTATTAAAATTAACATCGCTGAAAACTAATAATCATCGAGAATAAAAATATTCTCAGTGATTAAAGTTTCATTCTATTTTACCACGCAATGTCATATATTTCTTTGCATATTGTAGCGTTTTATGTCAAAATAATTATAAGATTCTGATTTTAATTATTGGAGGGAATTTTCATGGGAGTATACGTTCTAACAGTCTTTGAAAAAGATGGTTCAAAAGCATTAGACGAATCATTCGAGGCGGCAACTGAAAAAGAAGCGAAAGCAAAAGGTGAATCTATTTTACAAGAAAAAGGATTGCACGAAAAAACACATCGCTGTACATCTTCTGCAGGTAAGCTCGTTTTATTCCAGCGCTAAAAAAAAGAAGCGTCATCCGCTTCTTTTTCACTCTACTATATCTTCGTCACACCACGTAAACACCACATCTAGAATGCGATTACCGATACGTACGCGTTTATTCCATTTACCTGTTTGGATCTGATGCTGCAATTCAGCTTTCATCTTTTCCGTCCAGTCGTGAATCGTTTCACTACCGTCGTACGGATATACGCCTGGAAACTCTTCCTGCAGTAGATGCAAGCTCTCTGCATCAAAATGAAAATGGAAGAAGTAGTTTGCTGTAAGCGATGGTTCTTGCAATCGTAAAAAATGATCATCAATTTGCTTTCTATTTCTATAGAAAGTAAAGATATTCACTTTACCACTCGTAATTTGGTCAATTTGAATTTCGTGCTTCTCTATAATCACGTCTTGTCCACCTCGTTGTATACTATCTTTAGTATATATGTCTTTTGCAACAAAGTTAACCATTTTCGCGCGAAATTCATTTCCTTCATTATAATTCCTGTACCTCCAAGTATAATCAGAACAAATAAAAACAAAGTTGAAGGGGAGCGATCACATGTATTTCGGAAGCAAAGGTTGGTATGTAAAAGAACTTAAAAAATTAGGTATCCGTACTTATGAAGGTAAAAAACTAGAATCGTATCGTACGCATGTGTTATCTAGTTTACTTGAGAGAATGAAGAAGGCTTCGGCTTAATAGAAAAACACCTCCCGAATTCGCATACTAAGTATGCAAATTCAATGGAGGTGTTTTTATCAGTTTTCATAAAAGATTTTTTGCTTCCGCTGGAACGGATACGTTTTAATCTCAGCTGTATCTAAATCTTCATTGAATAAATGAATGGCTATAATTTGTCTACAATCGTAAGTATGGTAATAATATGTTCCAGACTCCATACACATTGCACTTGTATAGATCGTATTATCTAATATACCGTCTTCTGTTATTACTGCTCCCTTAGGAACCTCACAATTTGATAAGATATGAAAAATAGCCGATATCCCCTCTTCTTCGTTCTCTATACTTTGAATGTTTTGTTTGCCATATGCTGCCCGTACAAATCTTGATGGCGGGGTGAAATCTCCAGGAAGTCCCATCGTTCCTGAACCTTGGCCAAAAGCACTTAATGGTACATCTCCCCACTCAGTTGGCGCAAATGGCTGCGATTTAAGTCCAATATATTGTCTTAAATTTTGTAAATGCCAATTAAACTCCGGACTATTAGTCATTACTCCTAGTGGATTGTCATACACTTTTATTCCATCAGCTGTCGGCTCAAGTACAATACACGCTCCCGATTTATCTGCTAAAATCCAATGTAGCGGTGGCGTAATTCCTAAAACCGGTAATGGTACATCTATAAAGGCAATGCTATCAATAGATTTTCTTAACTCTTCAACAGAATTGAACTGTGTGAGGCTCCAAGTCACAAAATCAAATGGCGCTACATTCGTTTTATGGTTATCTATACTGTTACTATAAGTAGCGAATCCTGGGAAATAGAGAGTTGCACATGTCATACCAGCTTCATTTACTCCGTCCGCCATCATGACCCTTCCTCCAAAATTAATTCCCATTCCGACAACAGCCTTTTTCGCTCGGATCGTTTCACCAGTTATATTGTTCCACTGATAACGCCGAGGAATGATTATTACTTCTTGATTCATATCTAATGTGAAATCCATTGTTCTCGCAAAAAGGTGCTGAAAATTTTTGGTTTGCAATGTCAAACTAGTACACATGAAGAAATCCCCCCATTCTATAGTTCTATACACATTTTACAAAATTCTGACAAATACGTAAATTAAAAACTCTATTTATCACTAACAAAATAACCCCCAAAACCAAAAATGCTATAATAAACCCAATCAAACTAAGGGGGCAAATTACTTTGCTTGGAACATGCATTCAATTTCATAAGTTTGGCAATCCAAAAGACGTATTACAAGTTGAATATAAAAATATAGAACCACTTAAAGATAATGAAGTTTTCATTCGTATGCTAGTTAGACCGATTAATCCATCTGACTTAATTCCCATCACTGGAGCATACGCACATAGAATCCCTTTGCCTAACATACCTGGTTATGAAGGTGTTGGTATTGTAGAAGATGTAGGCGCTTTTGTTTCTAGAGACCTTATCGGTAAACGTGTGTTACCGTTACGCGGGGAAGGTACTTGGCAAGAATATGTGAAGACATTAGCTGATTTTGTAGTCCCTATTCCTGATTCCATTGATGATTTCACAGCGGCACAAATGTATATTAATCCCCTTACAGCGTGGGTTACATGTACAGAAACGTTAAACTTACAACGTAATTATGTTTTATTAGTGAATGCTTGCGGATCCGCTATTGGCCATCTATTTGCACAGTTATCACAAATTTTAAACTTCCGATTAATTGCGGTGACAAGAAATAATAAACATACAAAGGAATTACTTCAGCTTGGCGCTCATCATGTAATAGATACTTCCACTGCCCCGCTTTATGAAACAGTTATGGAATTAACAAACGGCAGAGGTGCAGACGCTGCGATTGATTCTATCGGGGGACCGGATGGAAATGAATTAGCTTTCTCCTTAAGGCCAAACGGACACTTTTTGACGATTGGTCTTCTATCGGGCGTACAAGTAAACTGGGCAGAGATTGTCACGAAAGCAAAAGTGCACGCGAACATATTTCATTTACGACATTGGAATAAAGAAGTACCGCCATATAAATGGCAGGAGACGTTTCGTCACTTAATTCGTTTAGTAGAAAATAAGCAATTACGTTTTATGACCGTACATTCTACATATGACTTAGCAGATGTGAAAGCGGCGGTTGATGTTGTGCAGTCTGCTGAGAAAACGAAAGGGAAAGTGTTTTTGACGAGTTATTAACTACAATTAAAATGGGCTTTTTGATTGACCTTTTAAATAGATTAGATAATACATTTAGGAACGAAAATTTGTAAGTATCTGGTATAATCCTATTAAAAGGTGAAAGGAGATTTTCACATGTGGTTAATTTCGGCTATTTGGGCTGTTATACTAGTCGGGGGGATTGTAGTATTTGTAATAAAAAGATTGGAACATAAATATAAGCATGGCAAATTGGGTAAGAAAAAATCAAAAGAGGCTCAACTGTTATTAGATAGTTTAATACCTATAGGAATGCTTTTGGGCTGTATAATCGGTTTGATTTTCGGCATGTTTTCCCCAGATTTCTCACTGCTTTCAATTAGTTTAGGATCCGGAACAGGCTATTTATTTGGATTTTTTGCTTATGAAATTTATAGCAAGGTAGGAAACAATTATTCATAATCGAGAAACAGACACGATTGTAGAATAAGCGAGGACATTGCATATGAATCATATAAAATATGTAATGTCCTTTCATCTATTTATTTTTTTATTAACGTTATCACCTTACCTTTCACCATTTCCACATTCTATACACCTTTTTTATTGATTTTTCTCTCCTCTTTCTTTCGCATATCCGCTTTTTTGTTCTTCTCGGCTCTATACCCAAAGTAAAGCAGCGCACATGTAGTAATAGAACCTACAATGTATCCTAAAAAGCCCCCTAACCAAAACATAAATTGCCCCCAATCCATTATAAATTTTATGTAACAGACATCTGTAAAACGTTCTCGGTACCTCCGTTTTTTATTACAGATTGAAAAATTCCCTTAACCATTCCATCCATGAACATTCTGTCTTCTCTATTTTGATTATTATCTATAAAGTTATTTATACCACTAATTCTTCCATTATCTCAAATAACAACTTTATTATTTATCATAAAGTTTGCACTCACATTACATATATGTAGCATCACTGTTTCTTTTTCATTTCGCCCTTGCAACCGGAGTTTACTTCTACAACTTAAAAACAAAAAACCCCCTCAAAGCATAAACTTCAAGGGGTGAGCCTGTTTTTTATTTACTTATATACGTACAGC
>NZ_JXIS01000161.1:0-386 GCF_000836715.1 Bacillus sp. L_1B0_5
CATAGAGCAGGCATAAAAGAGGCGGTCCAAAGACCGCCTCTTTTTACGAAAAAACACAACAAAGACAGTTATGCCACACTGTCTTTGTTGTGTTTGTGATTTTGCAAGTGTTTGTACGTATATATCATATCAAAATAGCTTCTACCATACAAAAGAAAAGTCTATATGTATAGAGTGTGTTGTGGGAACACTCCTCAAAAAAAGATACAGCCACGATAATCCGCGACTGTATCTTTTCTCTGCGTAAACTCACTATATCTAGCAACTAACCCTTACAGATTGCTCTTCATTTCACAGTATACCTTAACTTGTGGTGAAAATACATATGTTTTACACTAACCCCTTGAATGCCCCCCTGGCTCACGATGATGTCCGCCACCATTTCC
>NZ_JXIS01000162.1:0-979 GCF_000836715.1 Bacillus sp. L_1B0_5
AATTACAAGATACGCTAGCAAAGTTAAAGCCCCGTTTAAGAAAAAAAGTAATAAAAAACCTTAATGAATGGGACGCTCAATTTTGACAAATCAATTAAAACAATAAATTAACTCCCCATTACTTTAAAAGATGGGGAGTTAATTTATACACGCCCTCTATTATTATAAATATGGCAACCGAGATGTGCTTGTTTGCGATTTTTATATCGATAAGGCATTTCAAATGCATCTATCACTTTATCACAGTGAATACAAATATCTACTTTTCCAAACATACTTTGCAGTTTATTCGCGAGATGTATAATTTCATTTTTGTTTAATGTAATTTGAACATGAGTTAAACCTTTGGAATTTACATTAGACTGACTGATTTCAACTAAATCATTTTTTATATGTGCCAATGTGTCATCTCTAATTAAAATGGTCTTCACCAATCCCAATCAGCTTCCTTATTTTATATTCTGCTCAGGAAGTTTTAGGATTAAACTATTCAGGTGAAGTCTTTTAACATGTATTATCAATCATTGGATACACAGCTTGCAATCAGGCAGTACTAACAGAGGATTTTAGAATTAGACGTCTTACACCAAAAGAAACTTGGCGACTTCAAGGGTTTTCAGGTTCGGCTTTTGAACGAGCAAGTAAAGTAAATTCAGATACACAATTGTATCGACAAGCGGGTAATTCTGTTAGTGTTCCTGTTATTTTTGCGATTGCACAACGTTTGAAATATCGGAATTTTCGATCATTTAATGATGTTTTACCCTAATACACTGTGCTAGTATGAAGATATAA
Organism: Bacillus sp. L_1B0_5; assembly: GCF_000836715.1. NCBI lineage: Bacteria > Bacillati > Bacillota > Bacilli > Caryophanales > Bacillaceae > Bacillus > Bacillus sp. L_1B0_5. Next base: position 796 of record NZ_JXIS01000162.1, read on the forward strand.
TTTAGAAAGGGAGGAAATCACAATGAATTACATACTTTTTAGAAGTGCAGATGGGAATACAGGGTATATGAGTCAACATGGAAATGGTGGAGGTTCTAAATCCGCTCACGGAAATACAGGTCATCATATTGACGTGCCCGCTGAATTGTATGCACATGGAAATGGTGGCGGACATCATCGTGAG
>NZ_JXIS01000163.1:0-8310 GCF_000836715.1 Bacillus sp. L_1B0_5
ACTTTTCAATAAACGTCTGTTCCATTTCCACACCTCAAACTTATTTGAATAAACATAAAAACTGCCCTCACTTTTATTATGGTTTCAATATATAGACAAGATACAAGTTTCATTTGTTCCATTGTTTATCTTTTTTCAGGCAGAATAATACTACTAAAAAACAAGCAAAGCATACAATGATAAAAATCCACTCACAATAATCTATTTTTTTTGAATTTAACGTAACACTCTACTTGTCCATTTCAATTTGCTATCCCCTTCTATTTACCATTAACAATGTCAACTTTTCTAGAATCACAGCAAAAAAGCATTCTCGATTAGAAAGAATGCTTTTTTGAAATTTAATTGTTCTATATTTCCCCCAATTTATATCTTTGAGTTAAGCAAACATGTAATAAATTTAGTGAAAAAATTCACCTTATAATTAAATATTATTTCTGAAATACATGTTTTACTTTTTCACCTGGAACGTTACTTCCTCCTCTTCCTTTTACATCTTCAATCATCATTGTAACAATCATGTCTGGCGCATTTGCATCGAAAGCTGCGAACCATCCCAGTTCTTTTCCTTCTGCTTCTTTCGACTCTTTCAGTTCTGCTGTACCAGTTTTACCAGCAAGCGTCACACCATCAACCTTTGCAATTCTCCCTGCACCATCAGGGTCATTAATGACTTTGATTAATGCACTCTTTAATATCTCTTGATTCTTTTTAGAAACCACATTTTCTTTCCAATTCCCTGCTACTTTTGCTTCTTTTAAAAGATGTGGCGACGGAATATTCCCTTCATTCACAATCGGTGCATATGTTAATGCTAAATGAAGTGGCGTCATTAATACTTGTCCTTGTCCATAGCCCGTGTCTGCTAGTTGAATATCGTTTTTTATCCCATCTTTTGCAATGATTGAAATAGGAAATTCGTATTCGATTGGTAATTTTTCATGAAATCCGTACTTTTTAAATTCCTTTACATACTGATCTTTTCCCATTTTCAAAGCTTGTTGAGCAAAATAAATATTATCAGAGTACTTCATTGCCTTATCAAAATCAATTGGACTTGCATCCTTTACACGCGTTACATAGTAATTTCCCCAAGACGAATCTTTTGTCCACTTCAATCCTTGAATTTTAAATTCTTCCTTCGGATTTATTGTGTTTGTTTCCAAACCAATTGCACCTGTAATCGTTTTAAATACGGAACCTGGTACAAATGCTTGTGTGAAGCGATTCGTCATTGGTAGTTTCGAGTCGTTACTCCATGCTTCTCGTTGGGCTTTCGATGCTCCTCTAACTATTATATTTGGATTATAAGCAGGGCTACTTACAAGTGCGATTGTTTCACCTGTTTTAGGATTGACCGCTGCACTAGATCCTGCTTCAGTTTTCATCTCATTAAAGATTTTTTCTTGAATTGCAGCATCAATTGTTAACGTAACATTTTCTCCTTCTTTTGCTTCTTTTTTTGCTACGTTTTTAATCTCTTTCCCATTCTCATCTTCTATAAATACGCGTCCACCCTTTTCACCACGCAATTTATTTTCTAACACTTTCTCTAAACCGGTCTTACCTACTAAATCATCTGCTTGATAACCTTGTTTTTGAAGTGATTTTAACTCCTCCGCATTCACCTTTCCTATATATCCAGTTAAGTGTGCCGCTGCTTCACCTAATGGATACGTACGAATATTTACTGGGCGAGATGAAACTCCTTCTAATTCAATATAATCATTCTGTCTGGTTCCCTCTTTTAAAATACCAATTGGTACAAAGGAGTCTGGTTTTATCCATTTTGCTGTGAGCTTTTGTTCGACCTCTTCTATAGACATATCAAGTAATTGTGCTACTATTTCTTTCGTTTGCGCTGCTGTTTCGCCTAGTTTCTCTGGAATAATTCCAACCTCAGTTGCTTTACCATTCGTTGCAAGCCCTTTTCCATTGCGATCATATATTTCTCCGCGTTTTCCTTGCTCTATTTGCATACGTACTTTGTAATCTTTTTTCATACCTGGGAAAATGAAGTCTGGTGTCCAATCTATTTTCCAAGATTCTTTATCTTTCACAAGTTTTGCTTCGTGGATGAATGAAACTGGTCCTACATCCGTATCCATCTTAACTTCAAAAAGAAAAAGCTCTTTATCTTTCGTATTCTCTCCTTTCATTTTAACTTTTAAGTTCTTAGCTCCAATCCCCTCATAGATTTTTTGATATTTTTCTGTAAATTCTTTTTTAGAAATCGATTTTTTGCCATGATCTGATAAATGATCATACATATTTGCAAATTTTTTATCATTCCATAAATTGATATATTCTTCAAATGCTTGTTTTGGCGGTTCGTTTTTATTACATCCTACCAACATAACTGCGAAACAAACGAAAAGCAGCATCCATAATTTTTTCAATTCAATCTTCTCCCTTAGTTAAAAATGATGATTCCTTTCTTAATTTATTTAATAAAAAATGTTTTAACGCTTAATAGACAGTGTAAGTAATGACATTGTTCCATATTTACAAAAAAATTAATTTACGCTTAAGTTGCATTGGAAGAAGGAGGTTTGTAAGCTTCTTACAAACTTAAGGAGTGTATATATTTAGCAAACGTTAACATGATTAGTGGTGTTTTGAAAAATACATTTAAAATACCTTTTAGTTCGTTTTCAAAGAAGTTTGGTTGTTGCAAATTAATTATGAATATCTAATCCAATTAGAAGAATACAATAATCAATTATCCAAAATTAATTTCATGCAGAAGCTAATAACGAGCATTAAAAAACTTTGCCTACTCTTTTAACATGGAAACATAATCTATTTATCAGAAGTCAATAATGAATAACACGCGTTCCTAACCAGCAAAAAAATAGACCTAATTGAAATTCATCAGAAAGTAATAGATACATAAAAAACGCCATACTTTCTGTAAATTTCTACAAAAAGAATAGCGTTTTCTTATTTTATCTTTCTATATATGCTATACCGTGAGCTCCTTGATTTACAGAAGGATCTGCATTTCGATCTCCTGGATCAACTTCAATGGTATGAACATTCTTGTAATTAACTAAATCTAATACACTTATTGTCCCTGATCTAAGGTTAGAAACATATCCAACCGTTCCGTCCGTAGAAGAACGCATTGTAATTGGGAGTAAATCTACTTCTATTGTACCTAACACATTTAACGATTCTCCATCAAGAACAGAAACATACCCTGGTGCTGGAGAAAACATATTTCTTGTTCTCTCTCCATTCTTATTCTGAAAACGCGTATGTCCTACCAATACTTTCCCATCATTCGTTACATGAACCGGAGTAATTAAATCTGAAAATGATTTTGTCTTTATAATTTTATCGGTTTCTGTATTAATGATGCTAAGTGTAGGTTGCTCCTCTTTGTAGTCTCCAAGTAAACATGGTGAAGGGATGTAAACTCGATTACCTTCAGGAGAAATAGCTAGTTCTTCACTACCATAGGGCATAGATACTTTTCCAATTAACTCCTTATCATGTGTATCTAAAACCGATATAAAGGGCGCCTCTTTATTAGAGGAATATCCTTTTGTACCATCTGGATTCGTAACAAACCAATGTGGACCTGCTGCTTCTGTAGAGATTCTATCTAGCACTTTTCTCGTGTTAGGATTAATAATTAAAATTCCTCCTTCACCAGATTCAACACTTACATACAATAAGTCTTTTTTTTCATTATAAACTAAACCATGTGGTGCAAATTCCGGCGAGATATTAATGATATCAATTACTTTAAATTGATCAATATCGATAACTAAAATTTCATGGCTTTTTTCCGGATTATTTCTATAAAAACCTGAGCGATAAGTAATACTTACATATAACAATTGACGCTTAGAATCGAAACATAATTCATGAGGTTCTGTAACTGGAGAATCTATAACCCCTATTCTTTCAAAATTTTTCGCATTGAAGAAATGGATTTGATTACCGCTGGAGCTAACGACCGCCAATATAGGATTATTTTCTTTAGAAATATTCATTAATTAAACCCTCCTTGTTATTTGTTCCAAATTTCTTAAGTTCCATAGAAATCAGCATATTTAAATATTTTGTATTATTACTAAGACAAATTATAAACAATTTTCACCTCCTTTCATTTAAATTAGTTTAACTTATAATAAGCTAGACTAACTTTTATTCCGTAAAAATAAGTTGAATTTAATAATCCAACGTATTTATCTACCTTCTCCAACTTTAGCTTTTATACTTACATGTATTTTATTTAATAACCTTCCAATACTTTACTCCTCAATTAATGATGCACAAAAAGCACAGAAAGTAAGTAATTAGCGAAATACCATTTCTTTGTCTCGTGCATTATCAGATACTCATAACATAAGTAAATCAAGCTTAGCTGCCGTTTTTTTAAATTCATTCTGCGTACAGCTCTATTCTTTAGGGAATCGTTCTATAGATTGACAAATTTGCTTCAGATTCTTGTTTTTTATTGAACTATTCCTGTGTTGAAAAGCTAAATATAATTAGTTAGCTTAACTAACTATAATTATAAATACATTCACGTTTTATCGCAAGAGTTTTAAGAATCTTCGAATAAATGAATAGAAAGATAGAATTATTTTCATCATAAGATACATGATCTTAAGTTGATAGTGATGCATAACGAGAATTTCGTACGTTAAGAAAAAACTTGCTACATATGTATGTAAATTTTAATTGCCTACTAAAAAATAACGTATTTGCAGGATGTATGAAAATTATACAAAAAGTAATAATTCATCGTTACCCAACAATATATAATATTGATAAAGAAAAAATACTAGAGAATATCACAGTGTAGTAGTCTCTAGTATCTTTTCATAGTATTTTAACGGCTATGCAATACAAAAGGATAAAAAAAGACCTCTTACGGAAAGATAAGAGGTCATCAAGAAGATAAAAATGTTGTATTTGAAACACGCGAGTTTCTAATTCATATCATAACACAATATATTTATATATTAAATATATACATAAAAGCAATAGATATATGTTCAAAAAACACACGGAATATTAATTTGGAACAGTATGTTTTATTCTTTTAACCTATTTCTTCTACAATGCCGTGATTGTAACAATGGATGGCCTCCTCTATATACTGATGAGCAATTGTAGCAAATTCTTCTAAATTCTCTTCCGTTACCTCATGAATAAACAGAACAAAATTACTGTCGGATTCAGAGTCTGTTGAAATGGAACCATCAATCCGTTATGAAATGTTGAGCTTGCATCTCCTAGATTCCATGTGAATATTTGCCAATTCCAGTCTCCTTTCGTGCCTATTTAATGTTTAATATAGTCTCGTACCGTACAAACGGGAAATGTTGTTAGTTTGAAAAGAGAGAAGAATAGAATTTCTTTATCACCTCTGTTCTTTCTTCTATATAGTAGAAAAAAGGAGAAAGGTAGAATTCTATCTACCCCTAATATTTATTAGAAAATTCTAATTTGATTAAATTAAAAGAAAATGATATATTGATTTTATAATGATAATCCAATTAATGGATGACAACCTAATACCTGTAAGTGGACTATGACGATGTCAGATAAACGGGAGGAATTTAATATGAAAAAATTATGTTCATTTGCTTTAATCTGTGCCTTAACCTTTTCGGTTTTTATCGTTTTAGACAGTACGCTACCTGATAAAGCACGCGCTGAAGTACATACGATTAAGCAAGCTTCAGCTGTTGTGGATGATTGGCCATGGCAAACGTATTTCTTATTGCATCACAATGCGGACTATCTAAAAGAATTAGCCCCTGGTAGGTTAAAACAAGGTGGTACGTTTGATATGACGGTGTATATAGGCGGAAAAGATGTGGGTGTTGTAAAGATTTATCGATTGAACGGAGAAGGTGAATTGCAGCGCTACAAAACCATTTCTGCAGGTGAGGCTGGGCATCACTACTATTCTAGGTTCACAACACCAATTACAACGGTTTATACACCAGGTACATATGTTGCAGTACTGAAGGTAGACACTTCATATTATTATGGTGGCTCCTTCCAAATTACAAAGTAAAACATATAGGTATATTTGTCTGAAACGCACTGGGTTACGGTGCGTTTTTGTTATCTAACGAATAAATGATCACGCAGGAAGTCAAAGCATATTATCAAAACGGAGCTGAATGTGAAGAAAATTGTAACAGTTAATGCGAATGTAACAATCCATGTTGGTATTTTAAAAGGGATGACAGGATGTGTTACTAGTTATGATGCGGATACTGGGATGGCCGAAATCGAATTGGATCCATTTACAACGGTTATAATTAGGTCTGTATTTCTAACGCAATAAGGTTTGTATAGGATTCTTTAGAAAATTAATATTTGATTTTTATAGTGACCCAATATATTCTATGATTAAAATTGAGTTACATATTTTAAAATCATCACCAAGAGAATCTGCAAATTTACGGGTTCTTATTTAAAACATAATGCCAGAAAAGCTGAGGTGAATAAAGTGCAAAGTTTAAAATCTTTAAAACGTGACGTATACATTTTTCTTCCATTGTCTATTTATTTTTCCTCCATTTTTATTTCATTCTATATTATAGAGAATACATTCAACTTGCTAAGTTTTTTACCAGCACTTGGAACCCTGTATGTCTGGGTAACTAGTGTGATAGACATTAAAAATAAAAATTACAAAATAAAATAAAAAAGCATCTGAACTAGATGCTTTGCTCTTAATGTTATAGAATATTGACGCCCATGACCATACAGCTACCAAAAACAATACATACCAAACCTAAAAATATTAAAAACCCTGGCAAATCAATATGCTCAAGTAGCGCGCATATTAATAATAAAAAGGGGTAGACTAGAATTTCAATCCAGGTAACGCCCCCTGCTTTCTTTATTTCTCGGTAAGATACAACGCTGACAAGTAAAATGCCTAATACAATCAACCCTATCCCTAACATCATCCATTCACCCTTTTGAAAATTTAGTATTTCACTTTCATATACTGCTCTTTTACGAGCACCAATAATTCCCTCAGTTTCTTCTCTACAGGATGTTCTTGATTTTCTGGTACTTCTCTCCCGTATGATGAGAAGCTTTGTGAGCATGCACTAGATGTGACTTCCAATTTCGCGTATGAGAAAGTATGCTCATTTTCTTCATCAATGTTTTCAGTAGTGCTTCCATTTGAACCAACGCGTATGCAGCTTTCGTCAAGTTTGGTGCGCTTTCCTTCCTTGTTAACCGTGTAATAGGTATCGTTGACTTCCCCATATTTCATATTAGGTGTTGATGTTACTGCGGTCCCGTCTGCAGAAAAAATAACAACACGAAACCCATCTTCTTCTGGCAACAACTCAGCTCCTGGAACATTATATAGTACCAATAGGTCTCCTTCGTATGCTTCTGGAATGAGATAAATGGTATCTGTAGTGTCTTTTCCAAATCGGATACAACCGCTTAAAAGAATCATAATAAAGATCCCGCAATACATTATAACTTTTCTCATAGAGTTTCTCCCGTTATGTGTAAGAATGGTATAGTATGTATTATATAATGCAATATATTTCCTTGGATAGAATAAGTTTCTAGTTTGAAGTCGATTTTACTATTGTCATATAAAAGATTGATGTCAGTGGATGATTGGCTCGAAGAGAAATGGAGTGAATCGATGGGCAGACGTTTTGCATTAACATATGAAAATAAGATTTTGAGAAGAATAATGATTACCGTAAGCATTGTCATACTCGTTTTCATTGCAACAGGGTGTGATTCTGTCCAAAATGATGCAAAGGATGTAACGGACATTCCGCTTAACAGCAAACTAGATTCCCTTATTTCAGAAAGTATCATTGCCTGGAATCAAGACAAATTAAATCATACAGAAAAACAATTTGAGACACATGTAATCTATGGAACTGAAATGAAGGATGAAAAAATGTATGTCTACCTTCATTCCCTCATGCAAGGATACAACCGCGAAACACAGACAGTTTCTCAAGCAGGACATTTACTTCCAGTCCGTGTGACAGTCACAAAAAATGGGGAGGATTACCGTGAACCAGGAGATGGTGCTGAAAATGAACCTACTTTGCGCAACATGTTCCCGAAAAAGTATGCGGATCAAGCACTCACTATCTCAAATGAAACGATTCAATCATTAGAATCTCATATGCAAGAATCTGTTGCTAAGTGGCTGGAAGATACAAGTAATAAGAGACAAGATAGATAACAAATAAAATATTCAAAATCGAATATTATACAAAAAAAGGAGAGATATAATCTCTCCTTTTTCTCAGAGTGTTGGGAAACCCTTTAGGG
>NZ_JXIS01000164.1:0-1708 GCF_000836715.1 Bacillus sp. L_1B0_5
GCCGCCAACATTATACCAACCGTCTCTAAATCCCCACGATTGATATTTTTCACCTTGGTACACATTTTTTACAACACCGTAGTTAGTTCCTGGACCAGTACGAACGCGTAATACATCAGCTGTAATAGTCACTACACCAATGCCATCAATTGAAGGTTTAGAAGGTGCTGGTGCATTTTCTCCTGTATAGCGAATATATGATGAATCATTATATACCCACTGATCGCCACCCAAGTTTAGCCACCCATTTGACTCACCCCATACTTGGTAGCATTCTCCTTTACCTAACTTACGAATAACTGCATATCCAGTTCCAGGTCCTTTTCGTAAATTCACGTTATCGCCATTAATGTAAGCAACTTTTGTACCATCGTTTGAAGGTGGAATAGGAGTTGGCATTACTGGACTACCTCCACCGTTATATGCATTTTGGACTCTTTCAATAAAACTATTCCAACGTCCTTCTGCTAACATACGATGAGGACAGTACTTTCCACTCCATGATTGATGTGTGCGAACTTTACTAATTGGAATATTGTACTGTTTCATTAGTTGAGCTACGACGATAGCTGCATTATCTTCCGCTTTATAATATCGATCTCCACCACTTAGAGAGTAACAGATTTCAACTCCAATAGATTTACGATTTCCGTTACCGCCACCATCACCGCAATGCCAAGCGTTACGCTCTAAAGGAATTCCTTGTACAGCTTCTTTATCATCTACGGCAATATGAAACGATACTTGGTTATCATTACGAATCATATAAGATACTTCATTTTCTGCTGTAGCATCGTTGTAAGTATTGTGGACTGTAATGAATTCTGGATTCATTGTATACGGACACTTTGTACCATATTTACTTGGGTCAACTAATTCTTTTCTGATTTCCATTATTGAACATCTCCCTTTTTCTCTTCTTGTTTTTGTTTACCACCTAAAATTTCAACTGCATTTGTTAACGCTGAAGGTAAGGGAATTCCCATACGACCAGCGTTTTCTAAAAGCGAAAGTAACTCATTGCCCATGAAGAAGAAAATAGTCGCTTCACGAATTGCGCTATTACTTCCCAATGCTGAATCTAGTTGAGCGGCCGCTCCGACCAAAAGAAAAAGCACCACCTTTTTGGCGATGCCTTTGAAACCCACTTTACTTTTTAATTCTCCGTTATATCCTGCTGCAATTATGCCAGTTAAATAATCAATAACTGCCATCGTCACTAAGATTTTCAATGTTGCATCCCATCCTCCCAAGAAATACCCACAAAACCCACCAAAACTGGCAATAAAAATCTTTAATACTACATCGATACGATCCACACTCTTTCCTCCTTCTTCCAGATAAAAAAGAGAGACACTTGTCCCTCTTTCACAAATACTTTTATATGAACAACCTAAATCCCACCTTTAAGTATCAAACCCAAAACTGCCATAACAATTGCACTAATAACAATTCGTAAAATCCATGTGGTATTTAGACTGATTTTTTCTAATTGCTGATTGATGGTAGAAATATCTTTTTCATTTATCGTCGTACGAGTTTCTAAATTACGAATATCTCGCATGATTTCTTTTTGTTCTGCTTTTAGACTGTCAATTTTCACATATACATCTTCCATATACTCACATCCTTTTTGAAATCTTAATAAGGTAATCTCTATATACTATGAGACAACCCTTTTCTGAGTGAATACATGAGTTAACTTTTT
>NZ_JXIS01000165.1:0-7152 GCF_000836715.1 Bacillus sp. L_1B0_5
CTGTACATATTTAAACTAGCATTTATAATCCGATTGTTGGAAAAAGATAAAACAACTTTATTAATAACTCACGAGTTGATAAATCTTTATTTTTAGAGATGAATTTCATTACTGCATTATCTTCTGTTAACATTTCTAAAAATAAGTCTATAGCCTGATACATTACAGGTGGTACTTTATGAGAGGTCTTTTTATGGTTTACTAATACTTCATTGTATATAGAAGAATAATTCCCCAATTCAAGTTCAATTTGATTTACTTTAAATTCATCCTCTCTAAAGCTATTTAAGTATACCTTCCCTTCATAAGCAGACTGTTCAAGATGAGAAAGTATGGTAAGTAGGTTCATTTGGCAAAACATATCTTCACCAAACCATAAAACAATACATTTATACTTTTTCGTAAAAAGGTTTTCTAACGGATCTATAACCTTTTTTATATAACTTTCTACTGAACTGTTATGTCCTTTCGCTCTTGTTTTAATAAACTCTTCATTAAAAACTTGAGTAGTAGCCGAGTTCACACACATTGCCTCATTAAATGGGGCATAATCAGAATTACCCATTAGCTTTTCGTTTTTAAATTCTTCATACATAACTTGACCATTTAATATGTTAAGTACCTCTTTATCAAATAGCTCACTCTTCCTATCTCGTAACTGTTCAACCTCTATTTTTCTAGAAATATTCATTTTAAACGCCCTTCTTTATTTAAATTTAGTTTAACAAATGATTGAATAGGCATTTTGTTAAGTTGGTATTCTCTTGGATTCATTCCAAAAACATTTTTGAAAGCTCTACTATAAGCCTCTTGGGAAGAGTAATCGTAATCCAACGCTACCTCAATTATCTTCCTACCATTCTTTAAATCTTCCGTAGATACATATAACCTTCTAAGAAGAATATAACGTCTAATACTGAAACCCGTTACTTGATGAAATTTAAAAGAGCAATAATAAGGAGAATACCCCATGTAACGAGATAATTCATCTAAAGAAAATCTCCTTTTTAAATTGCTCTCAATCCAATTAATCATCTGCTGTATATGTTCATTCATTTCCTTCACTCCTTATTTAAAAGTATAGGAGAAGTGCGTTTCTTTCTTTTGATATTTCTTGTGTTTTATAACATGAGCCTTTCTCTAAAGTCTTTATAATCTATATATAAGTATTAATTTTTATTTTTTCATCTATCTTATTTTGTCATACCTTCTATTCATTTTTCAATTTAGCGTTAATGAGTATGTTGGCAACACCTTACTAATTATTAAAGGTCAATTTACATCATATTTCATTTTAAAGGATTTCAAAAATTAAACACGAATTTTATAAAATAAAATTCTTTTAATTCCCAAGTTAAAAAATTAAGGTTTGGAAAGGACGTTTCAATGAACAAGCTAGAAAAAGAAATACTTCAATTCATAAATGAACAGTATCCGTTGAATTTTATTAACATTAAGCCAATAACAAATGAGATGTATGAATGTCTTACAGATCAAGGTACATACTTCAGTAGAATTACAAACTACAAAACATATGAAGAACAGAAAGAAGAAGTTATATATACGAATTTTTTATATCAAAATGGTTTAGGTGTTCCACCAATAATCCCTTCATTACAAGGGAATTTTGTAGAAAAATTCACATTAGACAAGGAGATTTTTGCTGTATTATATAAAGCTGCTCCTGGTATACATTTACCAAGGTCTGAATGGAATTCTAATATATTTAAAAAACTTGGTAAACAAATTGGAAAATTACATCGTATATCTAAAAGCTTTGAAAAGATTAAACCAGTAAAACATATAAACGATTGGTATGAAAATGAAGAATATAATTTTCTTAAATATATCCCTAAAGAAGAAAATACAATAAGAGAAATTGCATCTGACGTTTTAACTTCCATAAAAGAGCTACCAAAATCCTCTTCAAATTATGGCTTAATTCACGGAGATTTATGGTTAGAAAACATTTTAGTCGAAAATAATTCAAACTTAACAATGATAGATTTTCAAGACTGCGAAAAACATTTTTACATATTCGATTTAGCCGTTCCTATTTATAGTGCGATAGAATATTCATTTGCTGGAAATGGGAATATCGTTGACTATGAGTATTCAATTACAAAAGCACTATTTGAAGGCTACCAAGAGGAAAATGAGCTACCAAAAGAGATGATAGACAAGTTTCCATTATTTATTAAATTAAAGGAGATTTTTGAATATAGCTTAATGCATATGTATTGGGATAAAGAAGAATTAGCGGAGGAACAAGTACGGATTATGAACCTTTATAGGATAAAGATCGAGAATAAGTATACCTATATCAATATTTAAGAATGCTGCTGTTTAACTATAAGGAAACTTTAGTTAAACAGCAGCATTTATTAATTAGCTGACAACCTTTTTTATGACTTATAAATACTGATTCAATAATCTTTTCAAATACACTTCATTTTGCGGTGATACTTTTTCAGAAAACCTAGCTGCAATAATAATAGGAGCCCATTGAAAAATCTCATCTCTTGATAAACCCGTATTCCTGCAATATATATGTAAATACATTTCAGCTAATTCTACTGAAGCTTGAGCGTACAATAAATATGTCCGAAATACATCTGCACGAATATCACCTAAAGTAGCATCTACCCAATCTATAATTTTCACGTTACCATTACTGAAAATTAGATTAAACGGATGAAGATCACCATGACATAATCTAGGTTCAAATTTGATTGAATGTAACTTATTCAATATATTTTCCTTTTGTTTTTCATCCAATTTATGTACAGATTTAATTTGTCGTTCTAACTTTTCTCTCATTGATTCCATATCATCGGTATTCACACATATAGCATGAATCTTTTTTTGCTCATTAACACAAAGGCCGATATAACGCTCTGCCTCATTTAAATTATTAAGCAGAAGATCACCAATGTTGTCCCCTTTTACATGTTCCATAATAATTGCCTGTCTATTTTGTATCTTTGTCACTTCAAATACGTTTGGAACTGGCAGCCCGCATGAATAGGCATATTTTTGTTTTTTTGCTTCATTCATAGACTCTGTATCTGGGAGGTAATCTTTAAATAATTTTACAACCTTATCATCAGTTAAATAAATTTCTGCAGTATTCCCTTTTGCAATTGGATTACCTAAAACCACTTCATTTCTCCCCTTAACATAAATTAGAATAACACCTTATACTTCTCTTTAAATTCACTATAATCCTAACTAAAACCTTCTTCACGAATATACAAAAAACTTACAGCTTTCCACCCTTAAATAGAAAGCTGTAAGTTTAATTGTTTAGGAATATCCGAATGAAACTCTGATGTATGCACAATTGAAAATGCATATCCTTGCTCAATAAATGATACTTCATTACGTTTACATTCAAATGGTACACTATTTTTCTTAAAGTTATTTTGGATTCGCTGTAAAAATGCTGAATCCGGTGTTCCGAAAGAAACATGAACTTTCGGTGGTAAAGCTTTCATTGCGATTGGAATCCAAGGTCTCTGCCACCAAGTCGCGACGATATATGCAGTGCCACCTATAACAAAGTTGAAAATATCCCCATCTTCCATCGTTTTCATATTTAGATTTGATTTCAGCCATTCCGTAAAAATAGGTACACTTTTAACAGGAAGACCAATTTCCCTTACATATAAAATGTTTAAAGGTGACTGCGGTACTAATACATCTTCTTTAACATAACTATGCGCGATAATTTCGAGTAGATTTCCATCTCCGTCTTTAAAGTATAAATTGAATCGACCATCCTCTTCATCAATTATATGACCATCTTTCCATTTTACAATGAGTAATCCAGACTCCTCAAGCCATCTTGCTGTTTCATGGAATTTTGAATATGGGATTTCAAAAGCAAAATGTGCAGGTGCAATTGGTTCATACACTTCTTGAAAACTAATTGTTGTGTATGGCGTTACTTCAAATTGAATAAATGACGCTGTTTCTTTTTTTATTGGAAAAGATAATATATCTCTGTATACTTGTTTTACTCCTTCTATAGAAACTGTTTGTAGTTTAATATCTGAAATGTGTGTAATCATTATAATAAACCTCCAAATTTATTATTTCTATTAGTATTGTATTTCAAAAACTAACAGGAAAAATCCATCTGGAGATTGAAACTTTAATTAACAAACTACTACTTTTGTATTAGAGCTGTTACGTTAACATTTTCAGCCAATGCAATACGATCTGAATTTTAAACAGTTTGCGTTTTTAGTACAAATAATTGGTATGAACGACCACATCAAGATATAATGAATACCATCTTAAGCTAAAAGGAGTGTTGTACTGTGACTCAAAGAATTTCTTACTATGATGCTGCACCTGATGCTATGAAGATTATGATGGACATGGAAAAATACACAAAGCAATCACCAATTAATCGAACAACTAGAGAGCTTATTAAAATTAGAGTTTCTCAAATCAATGGCTGTGCTTACTGCTTAGATTTACATACATCTGATGCACGAAAAATGGGAGAGACTGAGCAAAGAATTTATTGCTTAAGTACTTGGGATGAATGCACTTTTTATACAGCAGAGGAAAAAGTCGCTCTTGAATTAGCTGAACATATTACACTTATTCCTACTAAAAGAGTTCCTGATCCCCTATATAAACGAGTACGTGAACATTATGATGAAAAACAATATATTGACCTTGTCTTGATTATTAATCAAATTAATAGTTGGAATAGAATTTCTATTGCGATGGGAAATACACCAGCAAAAAAATAACACTTTAAGCAAACAACTTACTCAATACGTTTTATTACATACACTTCAAAAAGGTTGATTCTAATACATTACAAGAATCAACCTTTTTAAGTTATATTGGACTTTACCAATGTTTTCTTATTTCTTCTACTATAACTTCCGGATAATCCCAATGTAACAGATGAGTAGAATCTGGGATTAGTTTTACTGTCGCTCTCGTTCTCTCACTAAAAATACTCCCTGTCTTCCCTCTATATTCACCCCAAATTTCTGGTACTGTAGCACGAAGTAATATTATATTAGATGGTAACTCCTCATATATATCCATTGTTTCATCCTTGTGCATACCTCTTACGATATTACCAGCTGTTGTACCCCTCGCATGCCAACATACTTTATTATCCATTTCTATACCAAGATCCTTAACTGCAAGTTCTAATAATGGAGACCACCTTGTATACACTTCTTTTTCACTTTTAAAGAAATCATCCCAACTATCAAATACATACTCTTCAAAGTCCTTTTCATAATAAGCAATTTCTTCTTCCAAGGTTTCTTCTTGAAACCTTTTCGTTTGGTACCCTCCATCAATGAGAATACTCCCTAATACCTTTTCTGGATGATTTAACAAATAAAATAACGCTACAAAACTTCCCCATGAATGTGATAGAAAATAGAAGTATTCGATTCTCAATTCATTTATTATTTCATTTAACCAATTTGCTAAATTGTGCATCTCATAATCTTCTGTTCTTTCAAATGGGGGTGTTTTACCATGTCCAGGTGCATCAACGGAGATAAATCTATACTCTTCTTTTAATTCCTCAGCAATTTCTATAAAACTTAAACTCGTACTACCTAATCCATGTAAACAAAAGATAACGGGCTTGTCATTATTCCCCCATTCAGTAATATGTACATTTATTTTTTCATTGCTAATATAGTAACGTTTCAAAACACTTATCCTCCATATTTTGATTTTTCAATTTACACTTTATTTATTTCTATTATTTTCAAATTTCCCCTTCATTTTTTCCCACACAAAAAGCTGCTTTTCTTTAAATAAAAAGCTGCTTTTATACTAAAAAACATTATAATTTAACAGCAATAATCATAAATCTTTTTGAATTAGTACGAATCCCTTTTTCAGAACTATACGTATCAATGAACTTTTGTAAAATAGTAAAATCCTCTTCCTGTTCTCCGAATCTAGGAATAATAGGGGTATGTTTTAATAAGAAAATGAGATCTTCAGACCTACTGTAATAATCAGTAACATCATATTCACGTACTTGCACGAGATCAAATCCTGCACTAATAAGTTCATTCATATACTTTTCTTTTAAAGTACCATCCCGTTCACCTAAGCATTGTCCTCTACCAAATGCTTCTTTCAGGTTTAATTTATCATTCTCACTTACTTGTTGTGTTAAGAAAAATGCACCCTTTTTCATTACTTTCGCTAACTCAGATGCCAGAAACGGGGCATGACAACTTGAAGCAATATCAAAATGTGCATGTGGAAATGTTAAAGCTTCAGAACCCATTTGAAGAAACTCAACATTTTGTACACCTGATTTTTTCAAGTTAGAATGTGCCGTTTCAATCATGCCGTTAGAATTATCTATCCCAATTAATAATTTGGCTGAAGATGCTATATTAAGTACATTTTCCCCTCCACCTGTACCAACATCAAGTAAAATATGTGATGGTTTGCACCTTTCTTTTACCTCACTATAAAAGTCCCACGTATCTCCTACAGTTTCACATTTTATTTTACTAAAATCCCATCCATTTAATCTTCCTACTTTATCATAGAAGCTTTTATACTCTAATTCGTTCATCTTATTACTTCCCCTTTGTAAAAATAAATTAAATATGTATAATAACCTACGACACTCCTTAATTATATATTATAAAATACAAATTATTAAAACAACATTTCCCTTCACACTACAATAAGTTTACATAACATTTTTATGGTTTATCTTTATCTATATATTTTAAATGCCCTCTTCCCCAACTACACATACTATCCAAAACAGTACTGACTGTTTTTCCATGTTGAGTTAAGCTATATTCTACTTTAGGTGGTATTTCTTGATAAATTTCGCGTTTTATTAGTTGATCTTGCTCTAATTCACGTAATTGCTTTGCTAACGTCCCTTGAGATATATCTGGTATTAATCGCTTTAATTCACCAAAACGCTTCGTTCCATCTGTTAGCAAAATAAACAAAATGAGCGGCTTCCATTTCCCACCGATTATTTGTATGCTATTACTCCTTTTAACTTCTGTTCTTGTAAATCCATTTTTCTCACCTCTCCTCAGATATCATAAAGTGAAACTTTAATCAGTGGGGGTTTTGTCCATCCCACACTGATTATTAGTTGAACCAATCGGG
>NZ_JXIS01000166.1:0-8068 GCF_000836715.1 Bacillus sp. L_1B0_5
TTAACTTTGCTAGCGTATCTTGTAATTCGCTGTTTAATATTAAAAATTGAGCATCCATCATTAAATAGTGTGTTTCATCCGTTAACACCAACAAAAAGAATTAAAGACATACAAGGCGGACAATTAATGTGGGTACAAGATGGAACAATGATTAAGTTATTTAGTTCAAGAATTTCTAAAAAAGAATTAATTAAAAAAGTTCAATCCATGTAGAAGTTAAAAAAGAGGATATGTATGTTTGACAACATACATATCCTCTTTTTTTATTTATAAACTGATCCACTTGGCATTGCAACAGAACCCGTATTTTTAATAACTTGCCTCCATTTCGGAAGATGTTAGTTCAAATGAACAAAAGTTCATTTTATAACTATCCTTAAGTTGATGGGCATGGGGCACGGCACATGCTCATCTTACATCCACCTTCATTGCAGTCCCATTAATTTTATGACTCCGATAACCTTTTCGTCATCGACCGTATAATAAACTTCATTTCCTTTCCGCTCATAGGAAACCATCTTATAGTACTTTAACTGTGTTAACTGTTGTGAAACTGTTGATTGCGAAGCACGTAATAACGTTTGTAATTCTGAGACATTTAACGGGCCCTTAGCAATTAATTCTTGAACCATCTCTAAGCGCATAGGGTGTCCAAGTATCCGTAATATATCCGCAGGTCTCGTATAATAATCAAAATCCATATGAAATGCTTTTGGCATCATTTTCGCCCCCTTTAAACAAAGCTCTTTCTCCATCCTAACGTAATCTATTTAGTCCCCCAATTCTCTACTTATGACAAGTTTTTTACCCTAATTTTTATATTTTGGTAACTACATTATTCCTGCCGTTGTCTCTGTATCTTACACCGTTTTCGATTTATCCTACTAAATAACTCATCCACTTCACTCTGTTTCATGTCCTCTGATACTTCTAATTTCCGTCCCATTGTTTCCTTCCACGTTCTTTTTAATAATGTAATCTGTTGTATAGACACTGGACTTAAGGGTTGTTTATTTTTCTGCTGTTTCTTCATACGCTCCAACTCAAACAATCTTTTCCTCATACATAAAAAATCCGTTGGAATATCCTCTCGCAAATGTAAGTCCCGTAGCAAACTTACAAAATAATTCCGTTGTCTTAATGTAGACTTTCTTTTTCGCATTGAGAGTTCTATTTGCTGTAATAACTCCTTTAAATCACCAGCAGAAACATCCACGTCTATCCACTTCTGAAAAAAACGTGTCTGGTCTATATAGACAAATACTCGCTGAATAAACGCATTCGTAATAAAAGATACATTCTCCTCTACAATAACATAATCCATATCCTGAAGAACCTTACGAACGATTCCTCGAAGATCGGCGAGAAACCCTCGCTGTAAAGGACGATCTAAATCTGTAAATAACATTCTATAAACACAATCCTTTCTACAAACTATGAAATTCCATTCACAGGAAAGCAACCGTGTACATATTTAAACTAGCATTTATAGGATATAGCAAGCATATACCAATAAAAAAATAATCATATCATAATTTAATAATATAAAAATCACTATTGAGAAAATGGGGAAGTCTATGTTTTACTCAAAAAAGAAAAGATGCCCGCGTAAAAGCAGACATCTTTTCTTCTTGGCCATTTTTAGAAGCCAGTGACTACATTAATGCTTTTAATAAGTCTGTTACTAACGGAATTACGCCACCAATAAATTTTAATACTGCGATTGCAATTTCCATCCCATGTATGCCCCCTATTTGAATCTTACTTTCATTATTAATTTGCTTTATCATACACCACTATGGGATTATTTTAATATGCAATTTTACATATTGAGCTTTTTCATATGCAATACATTTCATTTTTTCAAAAGGTAATTTCTCTTTCAAAAAGAATCTATACAAATATACATTTTTTGAAGGAGTGATTTTCATTGACTGAAACCCTTAGTATTGAAGAATTAAACACTTTTTTACCACTTGCTTCTCTAGAATCCTTGTCTGATGAGGAACAAAAGCTACGTTTACAATATTGGAAAGAACATTTTACTGGTAAGGAAATTTTAAAAGGTTTAGGCACATATAAAAAGAAATTATATGACTTGTATAAAAAACATGACGTTTCCACAACAAGTAGGCAACGAAAGGCAACTCCCCTACAGGAAAAAGAAACTCCTGTCGGCTCACAACCCAACATTGTTCCAGATATTATAGACACACCTGCCATTTTAGCAATAACTCAGCCTCAAAACATAATAGAAGTCACTTCTACCGCTCATACACCTATTTCTTTCGAACCTATTGAATCCATAGAACCATGTTCTATTCCTGAATCTTTTCATATTCATTACGCTGGGATAAAATCAAAAGAAAAGATGATTCTCCAATTAAAATCCATTGCTAGTTTATTAGAGGAAGAGAAACATGAACAGTATGAATTTTCTATTCAAATTCACAAAACTTCTCAAAATTAGTCCTATTACTCCTCAAAAAGGCTTCCTAATTTTAAATTAGGAAGCTTACTTACTCGACAGATACTAATAGAACTACTGAGAAGGTCTATTCTACATATTCACATTTCTTTTTCGTAAATCCCCATCTGATACAGGGTATTTATTTATAGTTTCAATTACAGCATGAACAATTGTTTGCATGGCTTGGTGCACTTTTTGTATTTGTATGATTTCTTTTTTTCTTTCACATGCTGTCATACTTTTTAATGTTTTTACCGAGAGACTTTTTAATTTCTGATACTCTTTTGTATGTTCTAACTTGTTTGTATCGATATACGCTATTGTAGGAAATTGAGATAACTGCTCGTTTTTATCTTTTTCCCATTGTTGATATACATATTGCTTTAAGATATGAATTTCTTTTTGTAGGCGTGCAAACTTTTCAATCTGTTCCTCCAATTCCCCTATTTCCATTCTTCTCACTCCATTCCTCATCGGAATATCCATCTAAGGAATACAACAATATGACTGTAAGTTCCTTTTATATAATTGTATACAAATATCCTACTTTTCCTCCGGTTTTTGTTCCGAACAATATAGTCTATTCACAAGGAGATTATATTCGCTTCTTGTAATTTGTTTAAAATATAGTTGGACTAATAAATCTTTATGCGCTTTTGAAAACGCTATTTTATCAATAAATTTCGGATACATCTAAGGCTTCTCTCCCATTCTATTAGACCACTCTTTCCACCTTTCATTATTTTATATGGATATAAAACCCTAATCAATCAAGACTCAATAAAAATAACAGGATATATCGCGATTGTACTAGAAACTATTAGTATTGTAGACATGTAAGAAGTATATTTTTTCCTATTTGAAGTCGATGGATGTCCAATTTCACGTTATGGAACATATAAAAAATGCTGCCTAACGTACACCGTGTTGAAATTAATTTTGAATACCTATGAATGAAGGGGGTCGGTTATTTTGAAACATGTGGAGACACATTTTCGTGAAAAACAGCGTAGAGAAAAAATTGAAAATATTTTTAACAAACAGATCAGAGGAGAAAGTTATTTTCTGTGTCCCTCATTCAAGTGGAAAAACATTGTGTTTCAGCAGTATAGTAAAATAAAAAAGCAAGAATTAAGCATGGAACAACTCATATCTTTGTTAGAGAAAAAAGAGATCTCGTTTGGACAAAATCGTACACTTATACAATATCCAATTGTTGCGTTCCTTGAGCACATTGCAAAAACTTTTGAGGAATCCATTCACATTAACTAATTACATTTGAAAACAGATAGAGAGATGAGATACACATGGGCCGAGTGACTGACATGCTTAAAGAAGCATATGCACCAAGAAAAAGATATTTAGATTTGTAATTTGGGGCAAATAAAATACTTGCTACTGATTTTACAGACAACAAATTACCACCATGTTTATTATTCATTCGAAAAGTACATCCTCTAATTGATGAGAAACAGCCCCTTATTAGTAAATCATCATCTACATCGCTTAAGAAATTCGGTTGGATACTATCTGATGTTGATCGAATAGAATCTCAAACGGATTTCCTATTCAAAGCAAACGATTTTCAATATTCATTCGTCTTATACCAGCAAAAAAACAAGTATGCTGCAATTGTAGATGCTCATTTGCGTAGCTTTTACATACAAGCTACTAACATTGGTAACACCGAATTAAAGACGCTCTAAAAAAAGAATGCCAAACACGTGGATTTTTTAGGCGTTTTCAAAATAAAAGTGCACTCGCTACCCTAGAAGAAACGCAGATAAAACAACAAAAGATAGTAGGTTAATTATATATATCAACAGAGAAATCTAAAAAATCTTGGAGGTGCTATTTTGAAAATCAATCAGTATACACTTTCCTATCGATTTTACGAAATCCCTACAAAGTATGTCGAGAAGGTTCTAACTTTTTTGTTAGAACCTTCTTTTATTGTTTTGAAACAAAAGAATCTTTTAAATTTTTTATCCAAAGAGATTTATGTAAATCAGTATGGGAAATCCAATTTCCTGATTCATGAGAACCGACAAATTCATTATTAACGGGATGCCAAACAATGAGATATGTTTCATTTTCATATTGTATTTCATCAAATTGCCGCAACGATTTTCCTAATGTATCGGATTGACCGATAGGTATTGCTCCTTTTTCTAAAATCTCTTTAAATTTTTTCAAAGGTATCCCACTCCTTAATATAGGTATATGTATATATTTTTTATAGGGTGTATTTTTTCCTGCTTTATTATCGCTGATTAAAAATGGATATTTTAAAAATATATGCAATAATCACTCTCTATAAAAGAAAGGCGAGTGTTGAAACTGTTATATTAGCTATATATATAATGAAAGGCGTACTAATAGTCCTGACCATACATTGCCCATAGCAACGATTCTTTCTTTTGCCGGGATTCAGAAGAAAATGACCAACCTCCCGTTCGTAAACGTACACTTTTACAGACGCATAGAAACATAGGAAAAACCATATCCATAAAAGTCGTATATTTATTTTACAGATGTCTTTAATTTTTATATACCTTTACAGATATGAATAAGCTATAATTGTGTTCGAGGTGAAAGAATTGCAATATAAAAAGTTTGGATATGTACGGGTTTCCAGTAAAGACCAAAACGAAGAACGTCAGATTGAGAATATGAAGCATCTAGGAATAGAGGATCGAGATATTTTTATTGATAAACAATCTGGAAAAAATATAAAAAGAGAAAATTATCAAATGTTAAAACGATTAGCTAGAACAGGGGATACAATTGTTTTTGATTCTTTAACGAGGCTAGGGCGTAGTATGAATGATGTACTTGAAGAATTTCGTTATTTTGAAACACAGCGTATTAATCTCCAGTTTACTAAGGAACCATTTATTAATGTAAATTATAATGGCGAAAGTACAAATGATGTCATTCAACAGGCTGTTCAAAAAGCAACTCTTACCATTCTTTCTGCTTTTGCAGAAAAAGAAAGGAATGATATCAAACAACGACAAGCAGAAGGGATTGCATTAGCAAAGAAGCAAGGAAAACACTTAGGAAGACCACCGGTACAAATTACGAAGCAATTCATTGAGGCATATGAGGCATGGCAATCTGGAAAGATTACGGCGGTCGGAGCGATGAGAAAATATGATATAAAGCGTTCTTCTTTTTACAAGCTAGTAAAAGAGTACGAAGCGCACGAAAAAACAAAACATATGGCGAAAAATGAATGATATTGAGAAAGGATAAAATTGAGTTTCTTCCTATTTATATAAGAACCACATTTAGCACCTTAGCATCCATACGCCGTATTTTACAAAATTTGACGAAGGCGTAATACCTGTTAAGGGGATTCCCTTGATAGGTCGGAGTTGCTATTATACATATCAAACAGGGTGCACCCATACCGTAATTTTTAAACAAACGTTTGATTCGTCATTATTTGCACAAAAACAAAAGGATTCGCTATAAATAGCGGATCCTTCTAATTGAATGCATATTTAAATATGAAAATGTATCTAGGAATCTGTCATCCTCTTTTGATATTTTCTTAACTTTGCAACAGAACCCATTTCGGACACAAATCAGCCGCTTCCCTACACGTTAAGGAACCGGCCGATTACTTTACTACTAATATATATTTTTTGTCGTGTAATGGTCTTAGATTATTAAAAATTTGTTTTTTTTCAAATTCAAATTCCAAACATAGTCACCTGTCAAAGCGATATGTTTCCATCCAAATGGAGATATATCTTGTAAGTGTTTTGCTGGATAGAAGAAACTTTTTAGGCTATTTCATAAAAAGAGTCGCCTCTACCGGATAATGGTCAGAGTAATCATTATACGTATATGTTTGGAACCATGATGTAACGGACCATTCTGGAGAGTTTGGTTGCAACACTTTATTTTCTATATATACGGGATTTGCATGATCTTTACTAGAAACAATGTAATCTAAATATTCTGCTGGAGCATTTGGGAAATTATAGTTTACAATACTATTTGTTGTCGCATCCCAAGTTGCTGTATGTCCTGTATACGCTGGTGACGAAGCATGTAATGTATCAAGCATTGACCTATACTCTGAATTGATATTATTCACAGCATTTATTTTATTTACATTCATATCACCACCAATTAGCACATACTCGTTAGAGGGAATATTTTTATTTTTAATAAATTCTTGAATTTCTTTTAGCTGTGCTGCACGTACAGATGCTGGTGTAGTTTGTCCACACCCATCATCTTCAGCTTGTAAATGCGTCCCAATTACATGAACAAAACGATCATTTTTCTTAATTTTAGTATATGCAAATCCTTTATTTGATAAATTATCTGGCCCACATCCTTTTTCAAACACATATTGAATTTTTTCAACGATTGGCCACTTACTCACGATAGCCACTCCTCCATCTTCAGGATTAGAAGATGAATAGCTTCCTAACGTTTTATCCCATTCACTTCCGTTACTACGGCCTATTACAGCTGTTTGATATTGATATTCTTTCTTTAAATTCTCTAACAAACGATCTGATGCACTATTATCAAATGCTTCATTTAATATAACAACATCCTGACCCTTTATATAATTAGCTGCACCAATTAAATCAGCACGCTGACTTTGTCCCCAGTTTGGATATAAATTCGTTGATAACATAAATACATTATGAGTCATCACTTTTAATGTATCGTTTTGATTTGTGGACGTTGCCGCTTGAGCGGTAGATCCACCATATAAAACTCCAAGACCAATTCCAAAACTAAGTACACCTTTTAAAAGCTTACTTTTCATAATTTATAACCTCCATTTATTATATAGTGATAAACATATTAACAAAATAATAAACATACATAATTGCAGAAGAATACTAGAATCTCACACAATTTTTGGAAATCGAAAATAAAAGAGCTCGAAAAAGTAAAAATACAATTTAGTACAAGTAAAAATTCGGAGAGTAGAATAATCAATACAACTTAATAGTTCTGCGAATTCAAAAAATGCAATGTGTTTCGTTATCACCTAAGTATTATTTAGAATAGCTCAAGTTTATTAATAATATTATTTATTAAATTCCCTTAATATCCGTTAAGCGTGTTTCCGTACGATATGTTTCATCAATGTTTAAAATGGATTTACCTTCAAATAACAGTGCATTTACAGGTTGCCCATTTTCAGGATTCCAAAATGTAGATGCCCACATGTGATAATTATTTGCAATATCATCAACAGTTTGTTCATCGGTTCTAGAAAATAGTTCATGCAAAGATACAGTTGTAGTTCTGAGTGTACCAGGGTCATTAGCTAATACATATGAGAATTGAACGGATCCTGTAAAGAAGCTACGACTTTTAATTTCATATGTAGCTGGTGTAGTGTAGACAGAAGAAACTAATTTACCTTTTGAATTAGGCGGTAATTTTGCGGATGCAGTCGAACTAAATGTTTTTGTAAATGTTTTTGAATCAGATGTTCCAGATTGATTAGAATTGGTATATTCATATGCAACTTCTCCACCAACTTCTGCATCTTTAACAAGGAGATTCACTTTCGCTTTATAAGTGAGAGGGTGTTGCAAAACTAAAATAAAT
>NZ_JXIS01000167.1:0-262 GCF_000836715.1 Bacillus sp. L_1B0_5
ATCACATTGATAATGGCTTATTTTATTATTTATCCTCCTTCTTTAAGTTTTTCTATAATTCAATTATAGGACTTATAAGTCCTATAATCAACTACTTTTTGTTTTTTTATTTCGTATTTTTTCGACAAATTAAAAAAGCTATGTATATACATAGCTCCATACCCGTTATTTCACAACAATTTTTACTTTTGCTCCGTTTGGTAATTTCTCAACTTTATTACCTATATATGAACCAGCACCGCGATTATCAGCTGGTTTTATA
>NZ_JXIS01000168.1:0-19197 GCF_000836715.1 Bacillus sp. L_1B0_5
TTTTCCAGTAGATCCTGAAGTATAAATCATATACGCTAAATCATCTAAATCTACAAAATGGTCAAGATTTATAGTATCTTCCTCATTAAACTCTTGATTTCCACCCATTTGCACTACATTAGCAACTCTAAATTCATTAAACTTAGACATAAAACTTTTCTGAGTAAGTAATATATCAAGTTGAGATTCTTCTAATATGTAAGACAGCCTTTCCATTGGATAAGAAGGGTCTAACGGGATATAAGCTCCCCCAGCTTTAAGTACTCCCAATATTGAAACCATTAATTCCGAACAACGCTCTAAGCAAATTCCAACATATCTTCCCGAACTGACCCCATTTCTCCGCAAGTAATGCGCAACTTGATTTGCTCTATTATTTAATTCTCGATAAGTTAATGAATCATTTTCACAGATTAAAGCTATAGCATCAGGGGTTTTTGTTACTTGTAATTCAAATTTTTCCTGTATACACATACTACTTAAATTTTCTTTATTGTTATTCCACCCATTTAAAATTTTTCTTTTTTCTTCATCATCTAATAATGAAATTTCACTTAATTGAACATTCGGATTTTCTATAATAGCTTTTAATATAGTTACAAAATGTTTCGCCATCTGTTGTATACTGCTGTTCATAAATAAATCAGTACTATAGTTAAACGTGCAAATAAGTTCATCATCGTGTTCATTAATTATTAAACTTAAATCAAATTTTGCTGTATCGGTTTCGAATCTTTCAAAATCCATATTTACATTTGCAAGATTGAGAGATTTTTTAATATTTTGTTCTAGTGAAAACATCGTTTGAAACAAAACTGAATTATTTGCTGTTCGTTCTGAATTTAATTCACCCACAATTGCTTCAAAAGGTATATCTTGATTTGAATATGCTCCTAAGCATATTTCTTTTACTTTATTAATCAGTTCACGAAAAGCTACATCTCTTTTTGAATTAATACGTAAAGCCAATGTATTTACAAAAAATCCAATGAGAGGCTCTATCTCTCTATGATTCCTATTTGCAATTGGTGATCCTATGATAATATCTTCCTGATGGGTATACTTTAGAAGAAGGGTATAATATGCTGCAAGCAAAGTCATATATAATGTACAACCTTCACTTTTACTTAATTCTTTTAATCTCTGCACAGTTTCATATGAAATTTTAACAAGTTCATTACTACCCTTGTATGATAATTTACTTGGTCTCGAAAAATCAGTGGGTAAATCTAGTACTGGTAAGACATCTTTAAATTGTTTCTTCCAATAGTCTAATTGTGTTTGAAATTTAGAACCTGTTAACCAATTCTTTTGCCAAATTGAGAAATCTGCATACTGTATCTTCAAAGGTGATAAATTAGCAACATCCGCTTTCAAAAAATTATTATATAAAATAGATAGTTCCTCAATTAATATAGCCATTGACCAACCATCCCCAATAATATGGTGCATATTTACTAAAACCAAAAATTCATCTTCTGTTATCTGCCAAATACTTGTATGTAGTAATGGACCCATTTCCAAATTAAAAGGTTCGATTGCTTTCCTTTTCATTTGTGACAAACATATATCTTCAGCAGTATCCTTAGTATAGGAACACAAATTATGAACTTCAAAATCTATTTCCATAAATGGATGTATTTTTTGACGTAAATCTCCATCTAACGATAAAAATGTAGTACGAAGAATTTCATGCCTGCATATAATTTCATTTAAACAACGTTTAAAGACACTAATATTAAAGTCTCCCTTTATTTTTACTAAAAACGGCATATTATATGTAGAAGACCCAGGCTCTAATTGTTCAAGAAACCACATTCTTTGTTGTGCAAATGATAAAATTGTAGGTTCATTAGTTTTTCGAGAAGGAATTATACTTGATTCATTTTTATTCAATTGTTTCTCTAAAAATATTCTTTGTTCAGGAGATAATTTAGCTAACCTAGCCATAAGCTTTTCTTTACTCATTTTTTCTGATCCTCCTAATATCATAAATTGGTGGTGGGAATAGACTTTTAATATTCCCACCTACCTCATTATTTACAACTTATTATTGACCATCTTTTAAAATTAAATTTATTTCCTCTTCAGATAGTCCTTGAAGATCACTAATTAAACCTTGAATTTCCTGATTCTGTTTTAAATCTAATTCAGATTTAACAGCTAAAACTAATCCTTCTACAGTTGTTACCTCAAAAAGAGTACGTAACGACATATCTATTTGAAATTCTTTTCTAATTAAAGAAATCAATCTTGTTGCAATTAAAGATTCTCCTCCATTTTCAAAAAAATCATCTCTCATACTAACCGATTGATATCCAAGTGCATTTGCCCAGATCTTCGCGATTTTCTTCTCTAAATCTGTTTTAGGTTCAACAAAATTATCTTCATTAAGATTAAATATAGGATCAGGTAGTTTTTTTCTATCTAATTTTCCAGTTGAAGCAATTGGAAACTCATCTAAAAAGACAAAGAAAGAAGGAATCATATGATTTGGAACTTGTTCCTTCATATAATTACGTAATTCTTTTGTTGTTAAATTTGAATTCTTTTCAATTGTTAAATAAGCTATTAACCTTTTATTTCCTGAAGAATCCGAATGTGCTAAAGCAACGACTTGTATAACATCTGGGTGTTTACTTAATATTGCCTCTACTTCGCCTAACTCAATTCGGAAACCACGAATTTTCACTTGATAATCTATGCGTCCTAAAAATTCGATTGCACCATCATTACGCAGACGAACTAAATCTCCAGTCTTATATAGTCGTTCATTTTTATCATGACTAAATGGATTTTTCCTAAAAGATTTTTCAGTTTTTTCTTTATCATTAAGATAACCACGGCCTACGCAAACGCCACCATAACATAATTCTCCAGGCACTCCTATAGGTACTGGATTCATATATTGATCTAAAATATATACCGTACAATTCGGAATTACCTTTCCTATTGATATAAAGTTTTCTTCTAAAGCTGGCGGCTCTAAAATATATTGATGATTAACATCATCTGAACTCTCCGTTGCTCCACAAGCATTAATCATCGGAATATCCGGATAATACTTAAACCATTGACGGCAAAGTTCAGGTGGTAAAGTTTCCCCATTTAACACTACCCATCGTAAGGAACTAAAGCTCGGTCTTTTTTCTTCATTTAAAGAAATTCTTTCTAAGGTTGATTGAAGTACCGTAGGTACAGTTTCAAATACTGTTAAATTCGCTTTTTCCATTTCATTCAGTTGCACTTCTGGGTCAAGTTCAGCTTCATCAGGTAATATATATGTCTGTCCACCAACTAATAATGCGGATAGCAATTGCCAAACTGATACATCAAAACATTGAGTAGCATTTTGTGCTACTATATCTGATTCTTTAATATCAATTACATCTATTTTTGCAAATAAATGATTAATCATACCTTTATGCTCCACCATTACACCTTTAGGAAGTCCTGTAGAACCTGAGGTATAAATGATATATGCTAAATCATTTAAAGTTACTTCATTATGTTGATATAATACATTTTGACTTTCAATTTGCTCCCTACTACTATCTAAGGAAACTATTTTTAATTTATCTTTTGGTATTCTATCGGTAAATTTTTCATATGTTAGTAATACATCCATACCTGAATGTTCAATCAAATACTCAATACGACTTTCAGGATATTTAGGGTCTAGAGGTATATAAACTGCACCAGCTTTAAAAATACCAATCACTGTTATAGCCCAATCTATATTTCTTTCTCCAAAGTAACCAACAAACATACCTGGTTTAACATCAATGGACTTCAAATAATTAGCCAAGCAATTAGAACGTTTTTGAAGCTCTTGATAAGTAATTACCTGATTTTGAAATACTATTGCTTTATTATCTGGTGTTTTCTTCACTTGCTTATCAAAAAGGATATGGAAGCACTCATCAACGCTAAAGTCTACCTCATCATCATTTTTTAAAGTTACTTGGTCGATTTCTTCATTTGATAATAAACAATTTTCATGATGATTAACTGAGGAGCCTTGAGCTATTAATTCTAAAATTTTTACATAATAACCTGATATATAATTAATTTGTTCCTCATTTATATCTTCTGGATAATAGTCTAATACACACATCAACTGAGATGTTTGAGGATCAATAGAAAATTGTACTGTAAGTGGTACATAAGCTGATTCACGATGCTCTCCATTCAATATTTCAATACCAGCTTTTTTTCCGATATCTTGATAAGCATGGAAATGAGTATAGTTAAAAATAGTTTCAAACATACGTTTTCCGCCACTATACTTTCTTTGTAAATCTACTAATGGATAGCGACGATACGGATGAGCTTCCCTCTCTGCGTCAAAAGTTTTACAAACCAACTCTTCCCAAGAACAGTTACCAATATCTAAACGAAACGGCATCGTATTTATCATCGAACCAAGTACTTTTTCTGCATCTGGTTCCTCTGGCCTTCCACCGGCTACTACCCCTGTAACAACATCAGTTTGACCAGTAAGTAAGCTAACCACTTTTAAATGTGCTGCTAATACTACATCTTTAAGAGGTACCGATACTTTTCTAGAAAGGCGTATTAGTCCTTCAGAAACTTGCTGCGAAATTGGAAGCATCAACCTATTGTTTTCAATTACTTTCGAAGCAGGCGTTTTTAACCAACGCGGTACCTGCATAGTCGATACATCCTGTAGTTTGCTCTCCCAGAATTCATTGGCTTCTTTCGATTCTTTTGTCTGTTGTTCTAATTGTACATAGCGATTGAATTTAGCATTTAACTTTTTAGATTCTAATGTGTTAGGGTTTTCTGTCAGATCCCTATAATTGGTTAGCAGTTCTGTAACCGTTGATGCAACACTCCAACCATCCAGTATAGGCTCACACATTGTAAATTGGAAGATTTCATCAGATAATAAGTGAACATGAAAACGGAATAACCCTGGTTTAGACCAATCAAATTTTGTGTGCTCCTCTTTACTCACAAAATCTTTTAAATACTTTTCTTGTTCTTCTCCATTCATATGACGAAGGTCTTGGACATTTAATTTTAAATCTGTATTCTCATGAACTAATTGTAGTGGTTTACTATAACTAGAAATATCAAATGAAGTTCTAAAAATTTCATGTCTTTTTACTAATCGATTAATTGCTTCGTTAAAAATCTCTTCATTAAAATTAGCACGTAAACGATACGTTTCTAGATAAGATCTATACACTTCATTAACTTCACTGTGATAATAAATTGTCATTTGTATTGCTGGAATAGGATATGCATCCTCAATTCCAATAGGAATTATCCTTCTATCTTCTTCTGAGATTAACGAAAACGGTGGGACTGTTACGTCCTTATCTTCTATGCTGTACTGCATATCTACTACTTTAGATAAATCTCTAATTGTTTGATATTTAAAAATTTGTTCTAAAGAAATATTTAGCCCTCTTTCTTTTGCAAGCGAACATATTTTAATACTTCTAATAGAGTCACCACCAATTAAAAAGAAATTATCATCTATTCCTATCTCTTGTATCCCCAATACTTCTTCCCAAGTATCAGCTAAAATTTTCTCTATGTGTGTTTCAGGTTCAATATATTTCGCTCTTTCAACCGCAAACATGTCTGGAGCCGGTAATGCTTTTTTGTCTACTTTTCCGTTAATTGTTAATGGGAATTTATCCAATAATACAAAAGCACTTGGTACCATATAATCTGGTAGCTGTCCTGACATATAATTTCTTAGCTCGCCAATTGCAGTAGGCATCAAATTATCTCCAACAATGTAAGCTATTAGTTTTTTATCACCAGGAACATCTTCACGAACTAACACTATACCCTCACGAACTTTCGAGTATTGATTCAGAATAGCCTCAATCTCACCTAGTTCAATCCTAAATCCACGAATTTTCACTTGATCATCAATACGCCCTAAGTACTCAATATCTCCATTTGGTAAATAACGTGCTAAATCACCTGATTTGTATACTAGCCCTGCTTGCTCTAAAGATGGTATTTTCACAAAACGTTCTTCAGTTAACTCTTGTTTATTTAAATATCCTCTTGCAACTCCTGCTCCACCTATATACATTTCTCCAATTACTCCAATAGGTACATGCTGCAAATCTTGATTTAATATATATACCTGAAGATCGGGAATCGCTGTACCAATTACACTTGCTTGACTATCTAAATCAGCCTTTGATAAAGCTCGATATGTGACATGAACTGTTGTCTCTGTGATTCCATACATATTTATTAATTGAGGTTTTGCATCTCCATGTCTCTCAAACCATCCACCTAGACTCTGAATTTCTAATGCTTCTCCACCAAATATTACGTATCGTAAATTTAATTCATGTGGCATATTTACTTTTTCATCTACGTGTATTAATTGACGAAATGCTGATGGTGTCTGATTTAAAACTGTTACTTTTTCTTTAATTAACAATTCATAAAATTGCTCTGGATCACGACTCACATAATATGGAACAACGATGAGTTTTCCTCCATATAATAAAGCTCCCCAAATTTCCCATACAGAAAAATCAAATGCATATGAATGGAACATCGTCCATATGTCCTTTTCATTAAAATTAAAATGGGTATCTGCTGCTTTAAACAATCGAACTACGTTCTTATGCGGTATTAAAACACCTTTAGGGTTACCAGTAGAGCCAGATGTATAAATAACATAAGCTAAGTTATCTTCTGTAATGTCTGAAATTAGATTGGTATCTTCCATCTCTCTAATCTCTTGCCAATTTGTATCCAAACAAACAATCTTTGTTAGGTCATTTTGTACATTATTAACTAAATCTTTTTGTGTAAGAACAATTGGCACATTTGAGTCTTCTAACATATACTGGATTCTTCCAGCAGGTGCATGTGGATCAAGTGGAATATATGCTCCGCCTGCTTTTAAAACACCTAGAATACCCACAATTAAATCTATGGAACGTTCCATGGCGATACCAACCATTACTTCAGGACCTACTCCCAAATTTGTTAAATATCTTGCTAATTGATTTGCACGTTTATTTAACTCTTCATAAGTTAAACTTTGATTCATATATCTCACAGCAACAGCATTACCATGTAAGTTAACTTGCTTCTCGAACAGTTGCGGTATTGATAAATTTGTAGAATACTCTACTCTTTTTTTACTCCAATCATTTAACTGTAGTAGCTCTTTCTCAGTTAAAATAGGTATTAAATTTATAGAATTATCTGGGTTTTTTATTATACTGTCTATTAATATTTCAAAATGATTTATCATACGTTTTACTGTGAACTCTTTAAACAGCTCTGTATTATACTGGAAATTAATAATTAATCCCTCATCAGATTCTGCAACTGTTGTAGTGATATCAAATAACGATGAATTATCCTCAAGTGGAAATAAGCTTAAACTAGCGTTATCGAAATCAATCTTTGTAGTTTCACACCCTACAGTGAAAGGGGCGAGAGTTTTATTATAAACACCCACATTTTGCATTACGAAAGCAGTTTGAAAAACCGGTGGTCTGCTTGAATCTCTATCAATTTTCAAGTTTTTTATTAATGATTCAAAAGGATAATCCTGATTACGATAAGCTCCAATTACTTTATGATTTGTTCGCTCAATCATTTCATTAAATGTTGGATTTCCTGATAGGTTTAATCGTATTGGAACAGCATTAGTTAAATATCCTACTAAATTAGCAAACTCTTTCTTCACTCGCCCTGCCATATAAGAACCAATGATAATATCATCTTGATTTGTATAACGATACATTAAAACACCATATGCTGAAAGTAACGTATTATATAATGTTACTCCTCTATTTTTAGAAATCTCTTTTAGCTTGTTGTGTATGGATTTATTTAAACGTAACCTTAAGTTTGCTCCTCTATTCGATTGTACTGGGGGACGTTTATAATCAAGTGGTAAGTTTAAAATTGGTAACTCACCCGATAGTTCCTCTTCCCAATATTCCAATTTACTTGTACCTTCTGAACTATTAAGCATTGCATTCTGCCAATTTACATATGAGCTATAATCATAATCATTGGTTCTTAATGTACTTACATCCCCTACTATTATTCTTGTATATAATGTCTTCAACTCATTAAATAAAACATCGATTGACCAATAATCAATTACGATATGATGGAAAGACCACAACATTACATATTGGGATTCATTACGTTTAAGAACATATACACGCATAGTATCACCTTGTTCTAAAGTGAAATTACGACTAGATTCAACATTCAAAAACTCATTCAACTTTTCGGTTTTCCAATTACTTACATCCATTAATTGAAAAGATACATCCTTTTGCTTTGCTATATTTTGAATCAATTCACCCTCATATTCATAAAAAGATGACCTTAATATACAATGCCTATTAACTAATTCTTGAAAACTCTTCTGTAGGGATGTTATATCTAGCTTTCCTTCAATATTAAAAGCACGTGATACATTATAAGCAGAGCTATTTGGAGCTAATTTATATAAAAACCATAATCCTTGTTGTCCACGAGACATCGGTATTTCTCCACTTTTTATCTGATCAATTTCTAGTCTAGTAGTCAAATATTTTTCTCTATACAATTGATTATTCATCTCTTGTGCTATTTGTAATATACTCGGACCTTCTAATAAAAAAGTTGGTTCTAGTACAATTTCTAAATCTGTCTCTATATGACTCTGTAATTGTATTGCTGTTATTGAATCTAAACCTAAACTATTTAGTGACTGATTTACACTAATATTAGTAACTGGTATCTTTAAAGATACACCTACTTTCTGAAGTAAGTATTTTTCTAATTTAATTTGCCTTTCTTCTTGAGTTAACTTTACTAGCTCTTGTCTATTAAAAAGCATTTCTTCAATTTCAAATTCTATATCTAACCCACTTGTTTTTTGTACAACATCTTCCCCAATTAATTTAAGTTCTTCGTTTAAATATCCGTTACGACAAGCGTGTCTTTGGATCTTTCCACTAGATGTTTTAGGTATACTTCCAAACTGTAGAAGCAATACTGAATGTACTTGTATTCCGTGCTCCGCAGTTACTGCTTGTCTAATTGCACTAGCAACCTCTTGAACATTAACATTACGGTATTGGCGACTAATTTCTTGTGCCACAATTAACCGTTCTTCACCTTCTTCTATAACAGAAAACGCAGCGGTTGCATTTTTCCTTAAACTTTCATGACTGTTCTCTACTATTAATTCGATATCTTGTGGGTAATAATTTCTGCCTCGAATAATAATTAAATCTTTTATACGTCCTGTAATATATAACTCTCCATCATATAAAAAACCTAAATCCCCAGAACGTAAGAATGGTCCTTTTTTATTAGGCAGAAAAGCTTGGAATGTATCAATTGTTTGTTCTTCTCGACCCCAATAACCTGTTGCTACACTTTCGCCTTTAATCCAAATTTCACCGATTTCATTACTAGAACATTCTTGACCAGTATCTGGATTAACTATACAAATCTCTTGTTCTTCTGCTATAATCCCACTGCTTACTAGATTACGTACCTTCCCATCTTTACTTAAAATGGAAACTACATTCTTTTTCATATCATCAATTGAAAAAGAATGTATTACAGGCTGGCTTTTACTTTTTGCACCAGAAACCAATAATGTATTTTCAGCTAACCCATAGCAAGGATAAAAGGCTTCTTTTCGAAAACCAGATACACTAAATACTTTTGAAAACTCTTCAATAACTTCAGCACGAACAGGTTCTGCACCGTTAAATGCTAGTCTCCAATTACTTAAATCCAACTCAGCTCTTTGCTCCGGTGTTGTCTTTTCAATTAAGAGTTCAAAAGCAAAGTTTGGCCCTCCACTTACAGTAGCTTTATACTTCGATATTGCTTCTAACCAGCGTATTGGTCGCTGCATAAAATCAATTGGTGACATAAATATTACTGGAAATCCTACAGCTAATGGCTGAAGCAATCCTCCAATTAATCCCATATCATGATATGGAGGCAACCATATTACCCCAATATCGTCTTCAGTGGTCTTAAATGACTGCTGAATTAATTTTGAATTGTGCAGTATATTGCCGTGAGTTACCATTACACCTTTTGGTGTAGATGTAGAACCCGATGTATATTGTAGAAACGCAATTGTATTTCTATCTACCTCTGGAAATACCCAATATTCCTCGCAACCTACAGGAACTTCATCTGTATTCAAATACTCTATTGCACAATTATTAAAGTACTCAGATTTTCTCATACGTGCACTAACTTTTGTCTGTGTCAATATATATTTTGCCTCTGCATCTTCTAAAATTACTTTCAAACGTGGCATTAACCTATTTGAAGATGGAGGATATGCTGGTACTGCAATAGCGCCTGCATATAAACATCCAAAAAAGGCAGCTAGATAGTCGATTCCAGGTGGATATAGTAATAAAACTCTTTCATTTTTTGCTCCTCTATCCTGTAACCATGCTCCTATAGCTCTTGCTTTCAAATCTAATTCGCCATAAGTTAATGAGATTTTATCCTCTTCACCATCTCTTAAAAATTGAAATGCTGTTACATCACCTTGTTCTTTAGCACGATATTGCAATAATTCTACAAGTGATGTCATTTCTAAAAGTAATGTATTTTGAAATAATCCCACAATTACTCCACCTTTCACATCGATTTACTTGGTTTAAGTTTCACTTTCATTTTGGAATTCCTATATTGTTCTGGTTTAAACTTTTGAATTTCTAATTGTTGATTCACATATAGTAAAGATTGATCGTCATACCAATGACTTAAAAAGTTACCAGATTGCCCCGGCGCATTAATATCCATTCCCAGACAATCTTTCAAATCTACAACCATTCTCCATGGTGCACCATCAAGAATATGACCAGTTTTCCTATCATACGATGCTAATGCTACCGTTACATAGCTACCTCCAATAGGAATTTTCCCCTGGGGATTTATTAAATTCCCTATAAATTTATTCTTCTTACCAAACGGGTGTTTAGTAATGAAATGATGGAACTCTCCCCACTTCCATTCATAAGGGTTATTTCCCTGTAAATCTATTATAGTAATAATAGATTTTTTAAAGCTTTCTATAATCACTTTCTCAAACCCGCCAGCATTATTAAACCACGTACTATCATTTCCTTGCGCCGCCTTGCGTATAAGCTCGTCAGTTATGTTCATCCGATCAACCATTTTCTCAAATAAAAACGTTCCCATTTTTTCTTTAAAAAGGGTACAACAAATTTCCCACCACCAAAAATGATAAATTAATGGCGCTGCATTATATGAGGTATCTTTACAATCCCATTTTTGCAAGATCCTAATACATTCCGTTTCTAATTTGTTATGTTTAACAGGATACAATACCGGTAAAAGAATATTTAATAGCTGTACCGCTTGTAAATTTAACGTATCATCTTGCATTATTTTTACATCTTCAATTACTAAAGGTGTATTTTCAGCTATACTTTTTCTTAACATCTGGTTAATTCTTTTTGCACGATATGGGGCATCCCATGAACTTGCAATCATATATGGATAATGATCACCTATAACCTTATTGTTTGCTGAAACAATAAACCCCTGTTTAGGATTGACTACCTCCGGTAATTCTTCAAAAGGTATAAATCCTTTCCATTCAAATTCATCATCGCATCCTGGTACCGGTAATAAACCATTTCCTTTATTACGTATCGGTATTTTACCACCTACTCGATAGGCAATGGTTCCATCTTCTGAAGCAAATAAAAAGTTTAAAACCGGTGTACTATATTTACGCAAAGAATTACGAAATTCTTCCCAATTTTTCGAACGATTAATGTCTAATAGAGCTTCTAAATCACATGTAGGATAATTTGCATTCCATTGTAAGGCTAGATTTCCCTTTAACTTTATTTGTTGATTATTACCAATAACATCTGAAATAATAGGTCCATGGCGTGTAACAACTACCGGAAACGCAACATCTGTTTGCCCCTTAACTTTAATTACTTCTTCTATAACTTCAGCTTCTTCCCATTTCCCTTTATATTGAAATTGATTAGGATTACTAGGATTTCTTTTTTCTATAAACAAATCTTGGACATCTGCACGATTATTTGTTACTCCCCATGCAATTTTGTCATTATGGCCAAGTATGATCCCACATACACCAGGTAATGTTACACCTATTACATCCATATTTTCTGTTTCATTGTTTACTTTTAAATGCGTTTGATACCAAGTAGATGGTGCTTGCATTTCAATATGTGGGTCATTGGCCAGTATTGGTTTTCCTGATTTTGTATGCTTACCAGATATAACCCATCCATTTGAACCCTTAGTTACTTCGCTTGATAAATTCAATAAATCTGCTAAATGATCAGAAAAGAAATCTAAATTATTTATTGTTTTTTCTGATGTTTGTTGTTTTATCTTTACATTCTCACCCATCATATAATCAGGAATAGTAATGGGTCCATCCGATGGATAATTTGGTTTTATTTCCTCAAATAATTCATCATCAATTTTCTTTTGCAATTCAAATCGAAAAATTTCATTTGTAAAATTATGACTTAAACTATAGGATAGTAATCTCCCTATACTTAACATATCTAGAATTGACCAAGGTTCAGGTTCGTAATCTAAAATTGTAAATTCTACTGGTAATCTATTCAGTTTTTTTGCGTGTTCTATATACGTATTTACTCCATCACAATAACTTTGCATCCATTCCAAGGTTTCTTCTGAATAAAGACTAATAGATTTTTGAGCAGATCTAAATAGTGAAAATGAACGAAAAAGTTTATCATTGTTTATTAAATCTGGACCTAATATCTCAGATAATCTTCCATTTACTAAACGTCTACTCATATCCATTTGCCATAATCTATCTGTAGTAGTTATAAAACCTTGTGCTTTATATACATCATTAAAGTTTCTGGCCTCAATGTGTGGAATCCCTCTATTATCCTTATAAATAATTACTTCTTCACTAAGTCCTGAAATAACATATTCTTTTTCCAAAGAAATGAAATGCTCTCGTAATTTCCGATAAACATTTTGATTACACGCTCTAATTGATCCATAAAAAATAACCTTTCCTAAATTCATAGCTTTTTTAATTTTTGGAAAAGGTTTATAAACTCTAGCGATCTTTATCCTATTATTTTTTTGTGGCTTGTGTTGTATATAAAGCACCTACCTTTATAAATAATCTAAAGGGAAAATTATGTATTCATTATAAAATAAACCGAAATTACTAACCATATTGAATAATCTGAATTTTAAACCTCCCCCTTCTCCATTTGGTATTTCTCATGCTATCTTAAGTTCAATTTTTTGACAATACTTTCAATAAAAGAGAACTTTTATAAATATTATTCAGAATTATCAAAATAAAATACCATAACCAATGTGGTTATGGTATTAGTTCTACATTATCTGACCTAAATGTGTATCTTTTTTTTCTTTTTTATTGTAAATTTGTTTTCCTCTGTAAAAGAAATAAATACCAAGAAGTGAGATTAAAGCCATAAATAAGAACATTGTTGTCCCACCGTACACTGCTAAAAGAATTCCACCAAACCATGGGCCTACAAAATTCCCAAATTCCCCCAAACTTTGCGCGCCATAATATGTCCCTCTTAATCCAGATGGCGTAATTTCATCAACTTGAGCATACTCAGCCGGGATTACTAATATCTCTCCTACTGTAAATACAAACATTGAAATTATGAAAGCAACCCACAATGTTGAGAATGCAAAACCTACTTCTCCTACAGCAAACAAAATACAGCCAAATGCAATTCTTTGAAATAAGCTAAAACGTTCTGCCCATCTGGTTAGTGGTATCTGAATCATAAGCACCGTAAGCCCGTTAACACTCATCAATATTGCAAATAATTTAATTCCATCTAAAATATTTTCTTTTAAATATTGCGAAAGGGTAACTGACATCTGCCCATGGACTGTTGTTAATAAAATACCACCAATAACAAAAAACATTAAAGGTACGTCACTACGTACTGCATTCCATATAAGAGACATACTAACTTTTTCATCATTCGCAGAAACATCCCTTTGCTCATTATAATTAGTAACTTTCAACATAATAAATAGTATTATTGCATAAAAAATATAAATAATTGCTGTTAATACAAATGCTATTGTACTACCACCAATTCCAAAGAAAGCTCCCAACATTGGACCAATTGATAATCCTAAATTAAATGCCAGATAACGATTCGCAAACATTCTGTACCTTTTTTCATCTGGGGTTAAATCAGCCATTAAAGCTTTTGAAATAGTTCCAAAGAATGCATTTGAAAGTCCCCTGATAATACTAAAAAGTACTAATAAAACCGGATTAAATGTAGAAATAAATCCTAAAAAAGCAATACTTAATCCAATTAAAGAAAAAATCATTAATTTTTTTCTACCTATAAAATCTGATAATACGCCCCCTAAAAGCCCACAAAATGTACCCGCTAGTGGGCCTATCCCAATAATGAATCCAATCGTTGCAAAATTTAACTCTGAAGAGTTACTTAGATGGATTGCTAAAAATGGCATACTCATTGAACTTGTTAAAGAAATTAAGACAGTACCAAATACTAATACGTGCACAATTGGATGATATTCTCGTATATAAGCTTTAAATTTATTCATGAAAATTTTCTTCCCCCTCAAAAATCGCCATAAATTTACTATTAATTTTAGAAATAGATTCTTTTCTCAAGCTATAAAATGCGGGAATAGAACTTCCAATAAAATGACTTCTTATAATTCCTTCACGTTTTAATTTTGTAATGTGGTGATGCACCGTACTCTTAGCTAAATTCATGTGTTTATGAATTTCAATTAAAGAACGAGGACCTCGAGATAAAAATATTAATATATTTAATCTAGTCTCATCTCCCAAACATTGCATAACCTTAACTAACTCTTTTGTTCCATCTTCATAGAAAGTTTTATTGATGGGATATAGGCATGTAGCAATTCCATCAAAATAATCCAATACGGTACTAGGGCTACAGTGATATTGTGGTACCAAAATAACTTTTCTCAAGTTATCCTGCTGTTCAATTCTTAATCCATTAGTAGCAGTTTCTATAATATCTATCGGTCTACTAACACTTAATTTTTTATTCAAAGAAATTGCATCCTGTTTTAATTGCATTTGAATGGTAGGATCTATACTTTTAAAATAATATTCGTTCCATTTGTATAAAATATCTACACTTCTATCCCTAATCACACTTAGGTCATTAGATATAGATTCTACCCAAGGAGCTAATCTTTCATAAATCTCTCCCGCTGACAGATTTTCAAACCAATTTAAAAATTCTGGAATGGAAGATTTTTTTTCACATTGAGAAATTAATAACACTATCCGATGTAATACCTCCCATCTTTCATCTTGTAACTCATTGATAAACCTTTCAGGTAACCGTAATTTAGTCTCTTCTAACCAGTTTCCTTTCAAATGAACTTCCTTCATCTTGTCATTATTTATATAGTTGTACAAGCTGATAATAAGTTCATAAGCAGGAGAATGTTCTATAACTATAGAATATTCTCTATCCATTCGATCACCATCTAACATAATTTAAATTTAACTTTATTGTAAGCTAAAGAATTATTAAAAACAACAATTTTCCGAATTTTTCATCATTAGATTTGTATTCTCTTTCATTTTTCTTGATAAATAGAATAAAAAACAATATTTATTACCTAAATTTATACAATACGTGATATATTGCATATTGTATAAATTCTTTTGGAGGGATATAATGAAAAAAATATACACTGTAAAGTAACTGGGTTTTGTTTAATAGTACTAGGGGCTTTATTGGGAAGTACCTCTGGAGCTCTAGGTCAGCAAATTTTTGTTCAGAGTAATCTCTCCGTTGAATCAATTGTTGCAGTAAAATTATTGATATCTGGAATTCTAATTTTATTTATCTCGTGCTTTGGCAATAGACGTCTTGATATACTAAATATTTGGAAGTCAGTCCACGACGCTAATAAAATCATTCTGTTTGGCACAATTGGTGTACTGGGCACTCACTATACATATTTTTCATCAATTAAAGAGGGAAATGTTGCCGTTGCAACTTTACTACTTTATTCAGCTCCGGTCTTTTCAGGTATATACTTAATTCTGATAAATGTTAATTCTCCTAATAAAAAAGAGTTGTTTTCATATTTAATTTTCATAATTGGAATTTATCTTTTCTTCACAAAAAACTCAATTTACCAACTAAATGTTTCTATACTATCTATACTTTGGGGAATATTATCTGGCATGTCGTTTGCATTTTACATAAATCAATTAGATGATCTATGTAAAAGATGGTCATTACGTATAGTATTAGGATGGGGGATGGTAATTGGAGGCATTGCATTATTAATTTTAAATAAGCTTTCGACAAGTGAGTTTATCCTGCTTTCTACTGTTAAAACTCTCTCAATCCACACTTTATTATTACTATTTATTATTGTTTTTGGAACTATTCTTACATCAATTTTTTATGTAAAAGGTACAAATTATATTACTCCTAAAGATATTTGCTTATATTCCTGTATTGAACCATTGACAGCAATTTTAATTTCCGTATTATTTTTTAATATTTCATATACAGCTTCTGAATTAATAGGTGCTTTTTGTCTAATTGGAGTTTTTGTATTATTAACCCAACTTAATCCACCAATTAAAAGAACCTTATCACTGGTTAATGGGCAACAAACAAAACTTAAATAAAAACAGTTTTAGTACCTTTTACTTTTCCGTTTTGTTCGAAATTTTAGACATTATAAAAAGAAAGGAAGTGTATTATCCTGCCTATACCTAAAAACCTTAATAAACAAACGAGATTTTCAGCAAAAACTATTGTTTTAAATCAACTACAAGATTGGATCATTGAAGGTGTTTTAAGACCTAATGA
The DNA here is from genome assembly GCF_000836715.1 of Bacillus sp. L_1B0_5. Classification (NCBI taxonomy): domain Bacteria; kingdom Bacillati; phylum Bacillota; class Bacilli; order Caryophanales; family Bacillaceae; genus Bacillus; species Bacillus sp. L_1B0_5. Next base: position 16,923 of record NZ_JXIS01000168.1, read on the forward strand.
GAAAATTAATGATACTGAACTAGCACAAGCTTTAGGGGTAAGTAGAACACCCGTAAGAGAAGCACTTCAAATTCTAGAACTTTCTGGACTCGTCGAAATGGTTCCAGGACAAAAAACTAAAATTTCTCCAATCAACGTAGCAGATGTACCATTAATTTATGAAACTATTGCAAGCATACATACCCTTGCGGGAAAACAAGCTATTAATAGTATTAAAACATCTGATATTAAAGCACTTACGTTAATAAATAAAGAATTTAAACAAGCTATTGAGAAAATGGATACTAGAAATGCATTAACACTAGATCTAAAATTCCACAACCTAATTGTTGAAATTTCAAAGAATAAATACATTGAACCATTTTTAGAAAACTTACATCTTCATGCCCTGCGTCTTGAGTATATTTTCTTTCAAAACGTAATTCATGATAGTCGATCTATAGATGAACACACTAATATTATCAAAGCATTAGAAATTGGTGACTCATCATTACTAGAAAATACTATGTCTAATAACTGGTTGCGTCCAATGAAAGATGTTCAAAATATATTAACTTCTAAGAATTTATAATTAATTATGTGAACTACTCACCACCCAGCAAAGTTTGATGTGGAGCTTCTCAGTTCCACGACGAAAGTAACCTTTCGTCTCCTTGAGCGTTACTTCGGGGTGTTCCACCTCTAGATGTCCAACGTTTGGACGCTCTTTTGGTACGGTTGATATTTTATGCAGGAACCGAATGGGTTGGTTTTTACGCTCTGTTTTCTTCCTGCATCCTCCTATACCAAGTTATCAAAGAACTTCATATAACTAGTTCATCAAAAAATTTTGGCTATGCCAAACCGAAATTCATCTACCACCTACTGCTTTTCTATCACCCTTCACACGGTTGATGAAGAAGAATTATTTCGGTAAAAATGCTCATTTGAGTACTTTTATATTTAATAAGTAAATTTAACTTATATAACAATTTATCATTATGATAAAATCCAATAAATATATCTAGTGAGTTTTATTTTAAAGTCATCATTTTTAAAGTACGTAATATATTGCATTCAATATATATTTAAAATTATTTTCTGAAATTTAATGGAGGTGTTTTATTTGAATAAAGTTAATAAGGATCGTATTAAAGGTATGATTATGGTTGTAATAGGTGCTAGCTTATGGGGGCTATCGGGAACAGTTGCTCAACAACTATTCCAGCATAATGGTATTACCACGGAATGGTTAGTAACAATCCGCTTACTGATCTCTGGGGTTACATTGTTACTTATTTCACTTTTTAGTAAAAATAAACTCGAGATTGTTGCAATTTGGAAAAATAAATATGATGCTACTAAACTCATTATTTTTGGGATTTTTGGTATGCTAGGGGTACAATACACTTATTTTGCATCTATTAGTGAAGGGAATGCTGCAGTCGCAACAATTTTACAATATTTAGCTCCAATTTTTATTACTTTTTATCTGATTATCAAATTTAGGGCTTTACCTACTAAAATAGATGTTTTAGCAATAACTTTTGCAACCTTGGGTACTTTCTTATTATTAACCAATGGTTCAATAAATAACCTAACTGTATCAATCCCTGCAATTGTTTGGGGAGTTTTATCTGGATTATCTTTAGCTTTTTATACTCTTTATTCTAAAACTTTATTAGATAAATGGTCTTCCGCAGTTTTAGTTGGTTGGGGTATGATTATTGGCGGAATAGGCGTTACAATAGTTCATTATTTTTCTAAAAAAGAAATAATATTTTTAAAATCAATTGAGAACATTGATCTAAATACGCTATACCTTATTGCCTTTGTAGTTATTTTTGGAACATTAATTGCTTTCTATCTATTTTTAGACAGTATTAGATACATTTCGCCTAAGGAAACTACTTTATTAGGCTGTACTGAACCACTTGCTTCAATCGTTTCATCTGTAGTTATTTTGCATATTCCTTTCTTATTTTTCCAAATCATTGGGGCCATATGTATCATAATTGTAGTGATCTTATTAAGTAGAAAACCTGTAGAAAAACAAAAAAATATTAATGTACTTACTAATGAAAACCTTAATGTCCATCCCAAGTAAAATAATAAAAAATTTTATCATTTTAGCCAAGAAGACTCCTTCCTCAAGGAGCGTGAAGGGTCACAGCCCAGTGAGTAGGTGGGAGATGAATTGGCTTCGAACAAGGGATGGCAAGAAGCCATCTTAATTGTTCAACATACATAAAGTGTTACTTCACTATCCACCGAATATACGTTTGGTATATAATAG
>NZ_JXIS01000169.1:0-1981 GCF_000836715.1 Bacillus sp. L_1B0_5
AGGGGCACGGCAACATCGCCATCAAGCTAACGAAATTGAACTTACAAAAATACGTATAAATTCCTCTCCGACTATGGAATATTGGGTATCTTTTACCCAATATTAAAATTTTTATAAAAAAGTGCATACGAAATAACCCTAGCGGGCTACAATTTTTTTAAGCGGATTTATTTTTCTATATACTGCTCGTATGCAGTACCTAAAATATCAAATACAGTTTTTTTTTCGATAACGATGTGATTTTCGTCCATTTTTATCAAGTAAGTGGAATAAACGAAGAAAACTTGTTATTAGTTGCTTCGATTGTTCTTGTATTTGTCGATATAATACGCGGAAATAATCATGAATCATATACATAGCTTTCCATTCACTTAATTCTTTTTGTTTTTTTATCAGCAATACTTGTCTCATTTGGAACATCACAGTAGAAGAGAGTAAAAGAGCAATTAATTTTCCATAGATATGACATTCTAATCGTTCTTTCTTCACATTTGTATTGGAATGAATGCGAAAAATAGATTTCCATGTTTTAAAGATAATTTCTATTTGCCAACGAAGAGAGTAGAACTCATGGATAGCTTCTTTAGAAACATATTCCAATGGAATATTCGTAATGTATACATTGATGCCTTGTAATTTTTTTGTTCGATCACTAAACGTTATGTTTTTCTTTTTTTCTTTGTATGCTCGATCTTTTCTACGTTGTGTTTCCTGATCAGGAGTAAGCCTATACATTACAGCTCTTACGGGAAGTAGATAGTCACGCCCAACATAGACAACAGGAATTTCATATAATTCCCCTGGTTGTAACTGTTCCATAATCGTTTCTAAATCAATCATTGTATATTGATATTTTTCTTACTTGCTCCATTTTTAAAAATAGGGGCCTCTTCATTTTTTGAAACAGTTTGGTATTCATTTTAAGCCGAGATAAATAGTAGGCTCCTTTTTGTTGGATGCCATCTAGATCGATCAAACTAAAATAACCTAAATCCCGTATACAAAGATCTTGTAAATCAACGGTAGGTTGAACTTCTTTGCCGTAATTCACATCATTTTCTTTCGCAGGTCCCAATGCGACATGTAAGAATTGACCACTCAGTAAATCATATTCTAATTGTATTTTCAATCCAGAAGCTTTTCCACTTCCGCCTGAACCAGGATAAACGGCTGCGAGTTGATCTGAAATTTGAAATGTAGTGGCATCTAAAATACGAATACGCCGAAAGTATTCTGAAAAAGAAGAAGGTAGAGATATAGTGGCTAATAATTGTTTTTGTAAGAGTTGCGAGAAGAGCGAACGTAAAAATTCTACTGCTTTTTCGTTTAATCGTACATTTAGTCCTTCCGGACTAATAAGGACACCTGTTTCTGATTCTAAAACACCACATAGTCTTGTCAAAGAATAACTTGCAATATCTTGGCCCATTCCTATGCATAAAGCAGCTAAATCTTGTGCTCCAAATTTACTGGTACGTTGAACAAACTGTGTTTCTTTCCCCAAATGTGTTAAAAAGTGTGATGAAAATACACGCTGTAATTCTTTTACAAGTAAACGAAAGTCTTTAAAATGAGATGATTTTTTCATGGATTCCCCTCCATTTTTTATCTTTATTTTATAAAATGAAGATGAAAAGAAAAGAGGTGAAAGCTTATGTGTCTATTAGGTTCAGAAAATAATCCGATTATGATAAAAGTAGGAACAAGAGCACGAGCAGAAAAAATAGCAGCAATTTGTAATGAGTATGATTTATATTACATCATTAGTTTAGAATTAAATGAAGATCTAACAGATTTGAAAAAAGCGATGAAAGGACGGACACGTCCAATGGATATATATGATACATGTGCTTGTAACAGTGGAAAGAAATATAAGTTCTGTTGCATGAGCAAAGAAATAGAGTTAGATATATAAAAAGAGATACCCCTATTTTATTCGGTTTGGGGGTATCTCCTTTTCCTTAGCTTGATGGCGATGTTG
>NZ_JXIS01000017.1:0-23899 GCF_000836715.1 Bacillus sp. L_1B0_5
TCCTCCTGTATCAGGTTTCCCTCCTGTATCAGGTTTCCCTCCTGTGTCTGGATTTCCTCCTGTATCAGGTTTCCCTCCTGTGTCTGGATTTCCTCCTGTATCAGGTTTTCCTCCTGTATCAGGGTTTCCTCCCGTATCAGGGTTTCCTCCCGTATCAGGTTTTCCTCCTGTATCAGGTTTTCCTCCCGTATCAGGTTTTCCTCCTGTATCAGGTTTTCCTCCTGTGTCTGGATTTCCTCCCGTATCAGGCTTGACACTGTCACCATTATTACTCTGTTCTGTTTTTTGAATAATAGGCGTTTTAGCATTGTGTACTAACGGCATTATGCCATACTGTGATTTATGAACCACATTTTCCACTTTGCTATTTTCCGTTTGTGTTCCTTTATCTTCTTTGTTAGGTTTTTCTTTTTCAGGACTAGTTTCTTTTTTATGAGTCCCACTCAATTCCCACTGCCACATTACAGGAGAGAAAACATCTATATTGATGTTTGGATCTTTTAACTTCACATGCAGATCAATCTTTATATCCCCTTCATTACGAGGAGCTATTGTAATTTCTCCTGCTTCGCTTTGAAGAAAATCACTTGTACGATCCACATCATCAATATGTAAGAATCCTGTACTCCCATCTAGTTTAAATTCTTCTGGAATCTTTATCTTCAAAATTTGCGGAGATTCCATTTTAATTACTTTAGCAGTATCACTAAATGTAATTCCCTCTGTATAAAGTCTATCCTTTACTTCTTTAATTGCGTTTCCTAAAGATATTTTATTTACAGGATCATAATAAAAATTATTTTCTTTATTATATTTTTTTGTAAATTGAATTACATTTTGCAGTTGTAATTTCGTTGTATCTGGCAAATCACTTTGACCGATTTCTTCCATGTTTAAACTAGGTAATTTCGCAATTAAATTCTCGATTTGTTTCTTTATTCGAGCATCTGGTTGTTTCATTAATGTATTTATGAAGATTTCTTGCTTTCCATCATTCGACATAGATTGCTTTAACTTCTTAATTACCGTCTCTTGAATATCACTTTCTAACTTTCCTGCAAGTTCTGTATCATATTCAGATACTTGTTTTTTTACATCTGCTAAATATTTTTGAATCGCTGCAGCATCAGTTAAAATATTCGGTTCTTTCTCTGAAAATGTAAATTGATTTGAAATAATTTTATTAGCGGATTCCAATGCACTTAATTGCTTTAAAGCATCGCCTGTATTCATATCATTCATATATTGATTGAATTGATTTGTGAAATTATTCGCTAACAAATTGTTATCAGTTTGCATTTTTTGAAAGTTATTAAAACCATCTAAGTACGTACTGTTAGATTTATTCCCTTCATCTAACGCTTGACCGAAACCTTTTAAAACATCCTGAAATCCTTTGAAACTATTAACAGAAACACCTGTATAATCTTGTACTGTTTTAAATTGATTTGTGTAATTTGCTAACGGACTATGTATATCTTTTTTATACATAGTTGTTTGAACGTTTCCTTTTTCAATTATTTTACCTATATTATCTTGTGCACCTTGTAGCTTACCGATAATACTCGCAAAATAAACATCGATTATTTGCTTATTGAAATCTTCTAAAATAACAGAAGCTGTATTTTCTGCCTCAGCTTTCAAATCCTTATTCCCAGTTGCATTTACTTTGTAGTTTAACGTTAATTTCTCTGGAATCTCTGAATCAATCGCAACTGCCTTCCTAGAAAAATCATTTGGAATAACAATCATCATATTGTAATTATTATTTTTCAATCCATTTTCCGCTACCCCGCGGCTAACTACGTACCATTCTTGTTTCGTATTTTTATTTACATTTTTAACAAATTGATCTCCAAACGCTATTTTATTGCCCTCAAATACAGTGCCCTGATCTTCATTTACCAACGCAACTGTCATTTTTGGTGTAGTATTCTCATTAGCTTTCTTAACATTTTGATTTAATGCTAAATAGGAGACCCCTGTTGATAGTACAAGAGCTAAAATAATAAACAACAAGATGCTCCATTTGAACTTTTTCACTACTTATCACTCCTGCGACTGCGAGTCTATCTAATGAAAGACTTCGTATCTTACTCTAGTTTTAAAGTAATTTAGCCATACAACGTATGGTTGCATGGCTAAATTATATATTTCTTTTTATCTGTCTTATTGTAGACCGAAATTACGAGAAAGATCTTCGTCATGTCTAGCAACAGCTTCTGCAGTTTTATTAAGCTGCATATTAATTTCTTGTAATAGCTGTGCGAAGTTTTGTACTTTTGGCTTTAATTGATTGAACTGTTGGTCAAAACCTTCGAAAGCACGACCTTCCCATTCTCCTCTTAATTCATTTTGTAAGTTTTGTAGTTGACGTAAAATGTCCTCAATTTGATTTGCACCTTGTCCATATCGAGTCGCTTTCGATTTAAGCTCCTCTGGTGACATACGAATTTGTCCTGCCATTATTAAATCCCCCTTAAAATTAAAAAATAGTAAAATTAACCAATAATCAATTCTACAAATTGATTATATCAATAATTTAAAAATTTCTAAACAAAAAAATGATATTTTTCCAAAATTTCTCTTTTACTATAATAATGATATATTGTATAATACTAATTTATTTGTTTTTTAAGCACACTCTATAAATCGACTATAAAATAAAGGCAAACCATCTATTTTATACTTTATCGCTTTAAATTCCAGCGATAAAGTAGCCACTAAATCATTGTTTTCTCCCATTCAGAATATAATACTCACTTCAAAGTCATAATTACCTGCCTTTCAACAAACCCAAACTCTTCGTACATCTCTTTTGCAAAATTCCCAGCAAATACATTCAACCTAATTTCTGAATATTCCTCCTTTAATTCCTTAATACCAGCTTCCATCAGTTCTCGCGATAATCCTCTCCCGCGATATTTTGGGAAAACGTACAATTCATATATAAATCCAAGTTTTTCACGAGAAAAATAGTCTGTATTTTCCCCTATTAATATCCATCCCATTACTTTATTTGCTTCTTTAATGATTAAATAATATGCTCCTTTTTCTACAATCGGCATTGTAATTTCAATCGCTTTCTCGGTACTTAATTGACAATTCCCTCTCGTCCCTTCAAAAAGCGATTGAGCCGTATATTTTAATATTTCATTGGTATCTTCTTGATTCGCCTTAATTATCATTTTTCACAACTCCCCTTGAATAATAGGCATTACTATCCCTTGTTCAAGATTCTCTGCTTCCATAACAATTGCCGTTAATCCTTGTTCTGTACTTGTTTCATGAAGCTCTCCCTTCTCCCAAAACACAGCTTGTCCCGCCTCTACCTTTATCTTTTCTTTATTTGCCCCACATACATATCCTGCTCCGTCCACAATAAGAAGCAGTTGAGATACAACTGCTTCATGATTACCGATGATTCCATTCTCGTGTAAATGCATAGCACCGATATGTACATTTCCTTGATGGTTTACTATTTTCGACATGATGAAATTAGATTGAAATACTGATAAGTGCTTTCCTACTTTTTCACTAAAATCAAAAGTTTTCATTACTAGTCCTCCTCATACGTATAAAACCATCCTTACTGTCTGCATCATATGTCCTTCAAAGTCTTCTTCAAATTGCTCTAATTCAGCAAAACCTTTCGCTTCATAAAAGCGTTTTCCTTTTTCATTTGCAGCTTCTACATGTATGTACAATTTCCGTATCCCATTTAATGCCTTAATCCCTCTTTGTAATAAAGCACTTCCGATCCCTTTTCCTTGCTGATCTGGTAACAAATAAATTGCCCCTAATTCTGCTTCGTTTTGTAGTCTAACAGGTGAAAAGTTCGCAAATCCTATTACTTCACCCTCTTCTTCCGCAACGAATAAATGTGTATTTTTAAGGCGATATTTCATTTTTTCATCAGAATATGCCTCGTCTAAAAAACTATCTTGAATCTCTCTCGGAATAATGCCTTCATATGTATCATGCCAAGCTATTTTCGCTACTGATTGTACAGCCTGAATATCTTCTTGCTTCATTTCTCTAATTACATATGTCATCTCGATGTCTCCATTCTCTTTAAATTATATTCTGCTAATATACTAGAAGAAACGGCAGAACCATTTTCATAATTGACCTTAATTAATTTTAACTTTTCAATCGAAGCTGTTGTAACATCAAAATTCTCATATATATACTCCATCGCACTTAAAAAATGAGTTGAATTCAAATAATTCGCAATCGTACAATGCGGAACCCATTTTCCTGGTACATAATATGAATTTGAATTATCATGAAAAGTTTTGAAATGATCATGATAAAAATGATGAAGTCTCAATAAATCATCGGTAACAGTCGGCGCTAGAAAAACCGTACCGTTAGTAGGAAAAGTTCCAACAGAAGGAAAAGTGACTGCAGACATGTTTTCTTGAATAGCTACAAATTCCTTTAATTTTTCAATATACAAATTAACATCTAACTCATTATAATCCGCAATCGTTATATGAGGTTCTACTCCAGCTAATTGATTTGTTCCAATTACATTTGTTAATTTATTTTGTAAGTATGTAATTTTATTAGTAAACACACGATCAAATGTAGCTATGATAGCGTACAATCTTTCTCACCCCTTCGTTACACATAGCGCTTCCCATTCTTCACGAATCATGCCCATTCGAATAGAATCATAGTATGTTCCGTTATAATAACGACACTTTCGCATTCTACCTTCTAAGCTCATTCCTATTTTCTCTGCTACTTTCATCATTCGTTCATTGCCAGACCAAGTCGTGATTCCTACTCTACCAATCTCCATTTTTTCAAATAGCAAATCTCTATATAATGTCAATACTTCCGTACCGTAACCACCATTCCAGTATGTTGGGTCATAAATCACAAGCCCCATCTCTAACCAACGCGACGGTTTATATTCCCAATAAAACCCGACTGTCCCAATGATTTGACCGTTATTTTCTATAATTAAATTTGACAGTGGTTCTTCTTTTAAACGAGTTTGCATCTTCTCTTTATAGGAAGAGTATTCTTGCATTGAGAACGGGAAATATGGCGCATCCCATTTCTTCCATTCTGGGCTTTCTTCTTTAAATATGATATTCCATAATGTTTTTATATCTGATTCTTCTATTGTACGAATTGTAACTTTCTTCCCCTTTAATACAACGTTTTGCATAATTCCCTCCTGCATTTCTCTTTATTTCATATATAATTATAATATTTTTTCAGAAAAATCAAAACTAATATCATATATTATATTGTATAATTTTGTTATTAGATACCAATTATTGATTTAGAAAGCTGGTGATTCAGTGAATAATCGATTTAGTATTGCTTTATTTCTCACTATTATTACGACAAATATTATTCTATATTTCTTCTTACCATCAAATATTGTTACGAAATGGGACTTCAATGGAACGCCTACATCAACAATGGATAAAAGCACTTTTGTAATCGTAAATATAATTATATGTTCCTTCTTGTTCTTTGTATTTTTAGCTTTATCTAAAGCAGCGAGTAACCAGAAATTTCTCCATTGGATCGGCAACACAATGTTACTATTCTTATTTTTTGTCGATATTGTCATTGCCCTCATCGCTCTTGGCTTTTCACTTCCTCTTGATCATTTCATATTTTTAGCATTAGGGCTTTTATTTATATTAATAGGTTATTTCAGTTCCAAAATTGATACGACTAAATCAACCGTTTCATTAGAATGGAATGATAAGTACCTCGAAAAAAGAGCTTCAAATATTAGTAGTATTTCAATGATGATAGCAGGTATTTTTTTTTCGATACTTCCGTTTATCGTTTCTGCTCCGTATAGAGGTTATGGTATACTAGCGATTATTTTAGGAATGACGCTTATCATTCTACCGAGTACGATTTATTTACTTATTAAAGACAGCAGGCAGTCCACTAATTTAAAAGGTTAATAGGTAATAAAAAATAGGAGGTTATCCCCTCCTATTTCAGCTCAATATATTATTTCCCTTTTTATTCACCTCAAGCAAAATCCCTTTCTCTATCCAACCCTCTACGCCACCTTTTTTAATTAAATCATATCCTGAACAGCTATCATCAATGAGAGAAACGATATCTCCTTTTCTAACGCTTATTTGCGCACAAGAAATATCAGTTTTCACTGTATATTCACCTGACTCAAGTTGTTTCATATATTCATTTTTTACAGTGAGTAATTTATTTGTTTCCTTTTGCTTACATATTGTGTAATCTTGCATCTTCTCGATAGGCTCTATGTAATAATACGGATATGTCACTCCGCCCTGCATTTCTGAATTCGCATTAAAATCCGCTATTACTTCGTACTCTGGAAAATAGTCTACATATGTATAAGAAAACGTATCGCCGGTTTGTTTCCTCTGAATAATAAATACGTTTAATTGCCCTGCTTCTTTAATTGCATTTCCTCCATCAATTGCAATAATTTTTTTCTCCTTATCAATAACTGGATTGTTAGACGGTGCTTCTTCAGAATAGTTCACGACAGGCCAATGACCAACTATTACATACTTATTTGCTTTATGTGATTTATTAAAAAACTGTGGCATTGCTATCGCATTTTTGCGCTCTGTTTCTTTCCAATCTACTCTATCTTCTAGACCGGCATGCACAAAAATATAATCTTCTGTTTCAATCGCTGTCGGCAACTCCGTTAGCCAATGTATTTCTTGTGAAAATTCACTTAGCAATGCTTCTCTCACTTCACGAATTGAAGTGCCTTTATGAGCTGAAAAATCCAATTGCTCTAGCCATTCATTAAAAATCGAATGCTTTCTCGTACATAAATAATTAATAAGACGAGGATTTTCATTTAGAAGAGCATCAACTAAAACTTCACAATTCCCTTCAACAACGTGAACATTTGAATTGTTCTTTACAAGATTCATAACGTAGTTTACTACGCCTACGCTATCTCGTCCTTTCTCGCAAAGATCTCCATTAATAATTAAATAATCTTCATCTTTAAAGTTAACTTTATGTAGTGCTTCTTTTAAAAGATTTAATTCTCCATGAATATCAGATATGACGATAACTCTAGCATCATTAGGGATTGATAGTTTCTTTATTTTCTTCAAGTATAAGCGCTCCAATCATTCTCTTTATTAAATTAAAACAATTCGACAAAATACACTATATAACCTTTTCAAATACATATACCATAACTTACAACCTATTTACCGTTCAATAATAACTTAATAAATAAGAAGAAGCTGTTCCCAACTTTTGCGGGACAGCTTCTTCCTATTATTTATAATTCTTTATGAAAAGAATAACTCACTTTATCATACCCTTCTCTTTCATAAAAACGATGAGCATCAATTCTTGGAAATGCTGATGTGAGGACGATAGATTCACATCCGTTTTCCTTTCCCCAGTTCTCTATATACGAAAGTAATACATTTCCATGTCCTTTTGAACGATGTGCGTCTGCTGTTACAAGGTCATATACGAAAACGTGCTTCTTATTATAAAAGTTCGTACAAATCGCTACACCTGCAAGGCTAACAACTTCATCCTCCTCATTACGCAGCGAAAATAGTTTATAATTTTCTTCTTTCATATTTCGAAATAAAGAGCTTGTTTCCTCTTTTGAAAGTTTCGTTCTTAATTGCTGTAAAACAGGTAATACTTCATGTAATTGCTCTTCTGTTACTACTTCTTTAACATTCATTTTTAACTCTCCCCTAACTATTTATATAATTTTCTAAATGTTATATCATTATTATAGAAAGCAACTGCCCTTTACTTAAGTGGCAGTTTAAGAATTTTTTATAAGGCCAGCTTTAAAGGAGAGTTTTATATGGATTTTACTATCCCATTGCAATTACAAAGTAACACACCTATTTACTTGCAAATTTACGAATATATAAAAGCTGAAATTATACAAGGGCGTATTTCTGTTGGCACACGTCTACCCTCACACAGAAATTTAGCATCACAACTTAATATTAGCCGCATTACTGTTGAATCAGCTTATCAACAATTGTTAGCTGAAGGTTATGTAGAAAGTAAACCGAAACGTGGTATTTTTGTAGCAAATTTCGATATTGACGTTATCCCAAATAAAAAACGAAATGCAGCAATGAAGACGAGCAATTTAATAGACGAAAAATTCGAATATGATTGTAGCCAAGGGCTTATTGATCAAACTGCTTTTCCGATTACAAATTGGAAACGAGCATTACAAGAATCCATACTTACATACGAAAATGCACTATTTTCCAAAGAAGATCCTCAAGGTGAATTCGCTCTTCGAGAGCATATATCAACATATTTATATCACTCTCGCGGTGTACATTCTTCACCTGATCACATTATTATTGGTGCCGGAACGCAGCCACTTCTCTGGCTACTACTTCAACTGCTTGGCCCTACAAAAGAATACGGCATTGAAAACCCTGGATTTCACCGTATACACGCAATCATTAAAAGCTGTGATAGACAAATTCATCCCATACCATTGGATGAAAAAGGGATTGATATTTCTAGCTTATACAATACAAATTCCAATGTCGCATACGTTACACCATCACACCAATTTCCACTCGGGATTATTATGCCTTTATCTAGAAGATTAGAATTGTTAAAGTGGGCTAATGATTGCAATGGATACATTATTGAAGATGACTATGACGGAGAGTTTCGCTACGCTGGTAAGCCGATTCCTTCTTTACAAAGTCTTGATTCAAATGAACGCGTTATTTATATGGGGACTTTCTCAAAATCTTTTTTACCTTCTTTACGAATGGGATATGTTGTTTTACCACCACATCTTTTAAAAACATATCAAGAACTGCATGGAATTTTTAAACAAACAGTCGCTACAATACAACAACTTGCTTTTGCTAACTTTATACAAAGCGGGAATTGGGAACGTCATCTTAACCGGAGTCGTACACTATATAAAAGAAAACATCATGCGTTAGTAAAATCCATTATGAAAGAAATGGGGGCTAATGTTCAAATTCTTGGCGAACAGTCCGGACTTCATATTGTTTTATGTGTCCATAACAGTATGAATGAAAACGAACTGATTGAATCCGCTAAAAAACAAAGCGTTAAATTATACCCGCTTTCTCCATATGATTTCATGAATGATTTACGTAAGGAATCATACGTATTACTCGGATTTGGTAGCATTCCAGAAAATAAAATTGAAACGTTGACTATATTATTGAAAAACGCTTGGTTCCCTAGTTGCAAGGAAATTTGTTAACAGTGGGTTTAACTTGTAACATACTAACAATTCAACAAAATAAAAAAGAAGGCTGTTCCAAAATAACTTTTTGGACAGCCTTCTTCTAGTTATTCACCCGACCTAGCTTTCCTTCCCGGACGTTTCACACCAGTCGTTTCTGTTGAATAGGAAGCTTCAATTATAGCGGTTGGATCTACAGAGAGAACGAGATCTTTCATTTTCGGATAAATGAATCGGTTTGTAATACAATAAATGATTCTCTTATGCTCCCCTAAAAAACCACCTTCTCCATGTAGATACGTAACAGATAGTTGCAATTCTTTCATAAGTAAATCGCCTATTTCTTTATTCTTACCAGAAATAATCATAACGCTCTTACCTTGATTAATACCATCTAATATAAAATCAATCATCTTCGTAACAATATAGAAAATTGCTAATGAGAACATCGCTTGTTCGATTGAAAATAAAATGGCAACAAAGATGAAAATAACTGCATTTACTGCAAGTAAAAATGTACTAATCGGCACATTAAAGTGTTTGTTCATCCAAACTGCTAACATTTCCGAACCGTCAATTGCTCCACCCATTTTAACAACAATCCCAACACCAATTCCGAACAGCACTCCACCATAAAGTACAATTAATAACTCAGAAGTCGTAATTGCTGGAAATGGTTTTAAATAAATTAATCCGAGTGTTGTAACTACATTCGCATAAGATGTACGGATAAAAAATTTCTTTCCCATTACTTTTGCAGTAAATAATAAAATTGGGATATTAATTCCTAAGAAAACGCCATAAAGTGGCAATCCTGCGACTTTATTTGCCATAATAGCAATAGCCGTTACCCCGCCATCTACTAATCCATTAGGTGCTAAAATAAGCTCTAATGAACCTGCTACTATAATTGAGCCAATTGTTAATAATACGTATTCAAATACTTTCTTCATTCATTACCCCCAAAACTTATATATTTTCTTAGTATTATTTTAACGTAATTTTACTACTAATTCAAAGGTATCGATTTATATACACAAAAGTTTCACCTTTATCGCTATTTTTATGTAACACATGTAACGCGTAATACTAGAAACACACTTACAAATTAAAAGTAAGTGTGTTTTTAACATCTATTTAATCTTTACGTACGGCTTCATTTTTAATTCAAGTATTTCCTCAACTGCCCTTTGATATCCACCAGCATTTCTAAGCGACTCTCCCACTTTACGACTATTTCCCTTAAACGTCACATCATCCATTACTTTCATTACAGTCTCACGTAACAATTCAGAAGTTAACTCGTTACGATTAAGTCTTATGCCTGCCCCTACTTCAGTCAATCGTTTTGCAACGAATGGCTGATCTCCTGTTACCGGAATTACAACTAATGGAACACCGTAATATAACGCTTCACTCGAACTATTCATACCACCATGTGTCACGAATACATCAGCATGCTGTAAAACTTCTAATTGCGGGACATAATTATACAACTTAAAGTTTTTCGGGATATTTTCAAATTGACTTATATTTATCTTCTTACCAACGACTAATACGACTGTCGCATCTACATCTTTAAACGCTTCAAAACATTTTTCATACAAAGCAGGTTGTTCATTAAAAACTGTTCCCATAGAAATGAAAATTACTTTTTCATTTTTTAAATCTTCAGTAGGAAAACTCCCCACTTCTTTTCGAGTAGTAATTGATGGACCGACAAATTTATACGATTCATCAAATACATCTGAACGCGGCTGATATTCTTTTGAAGTATATACAATCGTAATATCACCAGGATGGTTCATAATATCATACATACTATTACATTTCATTCCATACTGCTTATTCCATCTTTCCATTCCCGCTAAACAAGATTGATATAATGGATTCATTTCATCTACTTGTCTCGATTCCTGCCCATCATGAAAATTAATGTACTGATTAACAGCAAACGTTGTACAAGATGAAACGCTTGGTAATTGTAAAATATTCGCTATAATACGTCCTACTGGAAAATGATTATCATATATTAAATAATCGTATTTTTCCTCTTTTGTTTCTTCTACAATTTGAGTAACAATACGCTCTGATGCTTCAATCATATGAGATAGCATCGTCAAAGGGCTCCCGCCTTCATTTACTCGTTCCATAATATTAATTTGAGAGAGAAAATTCTCAAACACTCGGAATTCCGCACCTGTTGCTTCAATCTTCTTTCTATAATCTTCAATACAATACGAAACAACTGTTTCTCCTCGCTGGATTAACTCACTTACAATAGCTAAAGTCGGATTAATATGACCTTCCCCAGGGAAATTTATTACGAGTACATTTGCCATAATATTCTCTCCTATCCAGTTAATATAATAAAGTTAACAATTAATTATATTAATTAATTTAAGTCTATTATAAATGAATGCATTCTACTTCTTCATGCTTTTCTCTTCATTTTATTATTGAGAAATATTTTCTATAGTCTACATTATTGTGATTCACAATTTTATAAAGTAAAACTTTAATCAATAGGGGTTTTGTTCATCCCTCACTGATTATCAGCCCTCACCAATCGAGATTTTACGGACATCCCGCTCCCCCTAACTTCTTTGCTTTCACTGAATTTTGAGGTGGGGGTCTTACTGCACAGCGAATAGCGCGATAAATGAATGCTTAATTCTACTTTTACTCTTCATAGCTTTAAAGATACAAGCTTTACATTCAAATATTATCACTCTTATTTTTTGACAATTCATACAAAAATGGAGAAATATAATATTTTTAATGAGTTTTGACTATAAATATAACTATGATTTCAATCCTTTTATCTTTATCCCCATAACACATCATCTGTTATATAATAAATTTATAGAATTTACAGAAAAAGGAGTCTTTTCATGTTACAACAACTATTCAATTCCCTTATTCTATCCGTTCAGGCCTTGCACCCAGGTTATGAAGATCATGCAAGTGATGTTTTTCTCGTTCAAACAGAAGATACAGAAGTTATCGTTCGTACTTCTAAAATGAATGAAGAACCAAATAATGATTTTTGGTGGGGATGTAAAAATCTATTTGGAATTGATCCAAGGAACGTCCATCATTTAGAAACTGTACATACATTGCTACAAGAACATACGAATCTTCCTATCCCAACAATATTAGAAAAACATGTTTTAAATGGCCGTGAATTTGTGGTGGTCGAAAAGTTAGTAGGTAACACAGTTCAATCTTTTATCGAGCAACCAGATTCTATTTTATTTAGCCTAGGAAAAGGACTTGCAGAAATACATAAGTTTAAAGCCGATTTTATAGGAAATCCGTCAGGCACGTTCCAAGTTCCACTAGATGAATTCCAATCACATATTTTAAACGTGAGTAAAGAGCTTGTGAATATGTTTTATTCCGATGATGAAAGCATACAAAATGCTTTTCCTACCTTTGAATCACAGCTTTCTTCCCTGTCCGTACCAAAAGAAGCTACACTCGTCTTACTTGATATGGACCCTACCCAATTTTTATATGACGGTACAACTATTACGGGTTTAGTAGATACTGAAGCTTACGCGGTTGCCCCGCGAGAGTTTGATTTTATCGGACTAGAATATGTACTTACCGAAAAAGAAGCACATGCCTTTAAAAGTGGTTACGAAACAATTATGCCTATTCCTCATCTTGAAGAATGTAGACGACCATATCGTTATTTATACCGACTGTTATCTGTGCAAGGTAGTGTGGAATTAAAGGAATGGTTAAGTCACCCATCCTATTTTTAAATACAATTGAGAGGGAGTATACAATGGATATTCAGAAAAAGCGTTCTGTAACAGAAAGTGAAATACAGCAAATGAAGGATTTGGCTTATATTTGCGGGCAACAAGACAATCTTGATTACTCTTCAGATTTACATATCAACTTTTTAAAAAATCGAAATGAAGATCATATAAACGATTTTCTTCTTTATAACGGTACTCAATTAATTGGCACTTTAAATATGTATGATTTCGAAAGACCAACAAAGCTTGAACTAATAGGCTTTGTACATCCTCATTTTAGAAAACAACGTTTCGGAACTACCCTTTTACAAACTGCAATGAAAGAAATACAAAATAGAGAGGCAGATGAAGCTCTTCTTATTATCAATGGGGATTCTATTTCTGGGAATGAATTTGTAAAACATATGAAGTTACCGTATTTATATAGTGAATATAGTATGGAGTTCAAAATAAACGAAATTCAAAAAACAACAGAAAGTAATATACAGCTTACTCTTGCAGCTTCAGAATCACTTCTTGACCTTATTGAAATTTCTAGTAAAGCTTTTGGTGATTCAGTAGACAATACGGCTACATGGTTACAAAAAATGATGACTTCACCTTCTCATAAAGTTTACAGTGCTCTTATTAACGAAAAAGCTATTGGAACAATTACAGTTACTGAGCAAGAACAATCTACTACACTATCAGGATTCGCCGTTCATCCTTCTTATCAAGGTAAAGGATATGGAAAAGATATTCTTAGTTATATGGTACATACCCTTATTACAGAAGGAACTTCAACAATTGAATTAGACGTCGAAACGAAAAATAACCATGCTTTAAAACTATATACACAATGTGGTTTTAAAATTAAAACGAAGCATGACTATTATAATTTAATGAATAGCACGGAGAATATTTATGTCTAAAAAACTTATTTATTCTGATTATGATATTTTCGCATCTATTTATAATAAACATTGGGGACATTTTGCCGAACACTCCTATCTTGCTTTTGAAAAACTCGTTTTACAATATGCACAACCACATTCTCATATTTTAGATCTTTGTTGCGGGACTGGTCATCTTACTAGGAAACTACTTGATAACAATTTTGTAGTAACTGGTATAGATGGTTCTACTCAAATGATTGAATATGCACGTGAAAATGCGCCAGATGCAACCTTTTTCGTCGATGACGCTCGCTATTTCAATATAAATGAGCAATTCCACTACGTCATCTCTGCCGGTGATAGTTTAAACCATATTATGAATTTAGATGAACTAAAAAGTGTGTTTCACAACGTTTACTCCGTATTACATAACGAGGGTATATTCGCATTTGATATGAATATGGAAAAAGGATTTCTTGAAAACTGGATTGCTTCGTTTCATATTTCAGAGAAAGAATATGTTTGTACGATTGATTCTACATATAATAATGAAAATAAAAAAGCAGAAATGAACTTTATACTATTTCAACATGACATAGATAATAATTGGACAAGAAGTGACTTTTCTTTTGAAGAAGCTTGTTATTCCAATGAATAAATAATTTCTTCATTGGAATCCATAGGTTTTAAGAACATTCAATTCCACGGTACAAATAGAGCATTTTTCACTTGCCAAAAATAAAAAAACTGAATCAAAATGATTCAGTTTTTTCTTAATATATTTACAACTGCAGTTGTTTCGTCATTTTCTTTATAAACACGCGGAATTCTTCTATCTAGCATACATGTAACTTCATAGTTTATTGTACTTAACATATCCGCTATTTCTTCTACTGTGATATTTTCTTCACCTTGTTTACCGTAGAATACTACTTCGTCTCCTACTTGTACTGGCATCGCTTTTGAAACATCCAACATTAACTGATCCATACAAACACGGCCAATTACAGGTACTCGAACCCCGTTAATTAACGCATAGCCTTTATTAGATAATTGACGATTATAACCATCAGCATAACCAATTGGTACAGTCGCAATCCATTCTTCACCAGTTGTTACATACGTATTCCCATAACTTACACCACGATTTTTCTTCGCATGTTTAATATGAGCCACTTTTGATTTTAACGACAACGCAGGCTGTAAAGAAACGACTGAATGATCCACCTCTTTTGATGGATACATACCGTACACTCCTATTCCAACGCGCACCATATTTTGAAATGTGTTACTTAATTCCATTGATCCTGCACTATTTGAACTATGAATATATGGTATTTGAATTCCTAATTCTTTCGCTGTATTAACAGCTTTTTCAAATAAACTTGTTTGCATATTCGTATATGATTTATCGATTTCATCTGCCGTAGAGTAATGCGTAAATATCCCTACTACTTCTATATACTCCATACGGTTTAATTCTTCTAAAAATGGTTTAACTTCTTCTTCTTGTAAACCGATACGACTCATTCCCGTATCAATTTTCACTTGAATTTGTACTTTCTTTTGAAGACGGTTTGCAATTTCATTTATACCATGTAAATCTTCTACTCTATAAACAGTCATCATAACGTCATATTGAATTACATCTTCTACAGCCGCTACTGGTGTGTATCCTAAAATTAAAATCGGCACAGTAATTCCTGCTTCTCTTAATTCTATTGCTTCATCTACAAATGCAACTGCAAGTTGATTTATTCCAGCTTCAATTGCAGCTTTGGCAACTTCAACTGCCCCATGGCCATACCCATTCGCTTTTACAGCAGCCATCATCTTAATTTCTTCATCATTTACATGTTTTTTAAATTCTTTTACATTATGTTTTACAGCATTTAAGTCAATTTCTACAATTGTATCTCTTCCATATTTCAAACTCATTGGTCTAACTCCTAACTCAATAATTGCATTCCATTCTATTTCACGTTTCATATGACCTTTTACAATATAATACTTTTCATTATGCTAGTCAAACTACTAGAATTTTCGGAATTTTGAGTATGATATAATATCCTCAAGAAACTATTATATACGGAGACGAGGAGAATTACAATGTTTGTTCAATCTGCATTACATCAACTAAAAGTTGCTATTGATACTTCTATTTATATGCTTAACCAATATAGTGAAAACGATTTAAAAATAAAACCGATTCACTCAAAACGATCATTATTTGAAATGTGTACACATCTTTCTCTTATTTGTCATGCTGATTTGCTCATTTTAAATGGTATTCCAGAAAAAGAATTACATACCTTTTATATAGAACATACGCCCGTAACAGTTGCTCACATGCAACAAACGATGATTGAAGGATACAACCTTCTCTCCAAAACATTTCTTTCCTACTCCCAAATAGAATTAGCAGAAGTTATGACTGCCTATTGGGGTATTTCTTATTCGCGCTTTGAATGGTTACTTGAAATCGTTGCACACTTTTATCATCATCGCGGACAAATTCATCTTTTATTATGTGAGCATATGAAAGATCCTCGCATTCCTTTATTTGAGTGATTTTCCACTTATTCATTAATTATAAATAGAGAAGCTACAAAACCAATAAAAAGTAGCATTCCTAATAAAATAAATGTTTGAGCATACCCTCCTATTTTCATTAGATAAATAGAAATGATAGGTCCTATACTAGTACCTAAAAATAAAATAAAAGTATAAATAGATACTGCTATTCCCCTCGCTTTCCCTCCTAATTGACCTACAAGAGAAACTAAAGACGGAACGGATATAGCAATACCTATTACAAAACAGACACTCATCATTACAAGTAGAGATAGATACGAAACAAAGCCCATTGAACTTAGACTAAAAATAGCGATCAACAATCCTCCCTGAAGAACTTTTCTTACTTCAAACCTCTTCGTTAAACGACCTGCAAGCGGTGATAGCAACATACCAAATAGCCCCGCTAAGCGAAAATAAAGAATTTGTTCTGCAGTTAAATTGTAAGTAGGAGAGCTCAAATAATTCCCTAAAACAGTATACATATTAACAAAAGCCATTAATAAAACAAATGCAATTATATAGCTTAATACTAAGCTTTTATTTGTAAAAACTTTACCCATCTGTTTAATTGGCCCCAAAATATCAGTATAGGATTGAGACGTCTCTCCTTTCGGAAGAGAATAATAAACCCATATAGCAGTACTTATATAGACAATGCTAAGAAGAAAGAAAACCATATGCCATCCAAAATGCTGACTAACAGCAGTACTTATTACCTGCCCTACAATTCCAGCTACTAAAAAACCAGTACTAACAAATCCTATTGTTGTAACCCTTCTTTCTACTGGGAACATTTCTACAACGTAGGCTAGCGCTACTGGAGAAAATGTAGCTGCTGCTATCCCTTGTATACCTCTAAAAATAACAAGCCAAAATAAACTATCTACAAACCCTAAGCAAAAAGAAACAATCGACAGTGCAAGCAATCCAATAAAAATCACTTTTTTTCGTCCATATTTATCAGAAATTGCCCCAAATAACAAACACCCTATAGCAAAGCCAACAGAAAATATACTTCCTGTAGCTGCCGATTGTGCTAATGACGTATTAAAAATGTTTGAAAATAGAGAGATTAAAGGTATTGTTACATATAGGCTAGACATAACTACCATACCCGACCAACATAATACTGCTGTCATTATTGTATAATTCTTTTCACTATTTACTTCCTTTCCTATTTCCATCATAAACTCTCTCCCTTATTACGATTTGTTTTTATTAGTTTAAACTCTCTAAATTACTAAAATAGCATTCCTTTAACTCTTATTTATTTTAATTACATAGCAAAAATTATCACCGTTCATAAAGTTAGTTAAGCATATAATAAGGTAAGCTAATTATATGTCTAAATAAATAAGTTGATCTTCATAATCAACTTATTTACCTACCTTCTCCTAATTTCACCTGCATAGTTGTTTGCATTTTATTTAATAACTTTTCTAAAACTTGACGCTCTTCTTGATTAAAGCCATCAACTAACGAAGCGCAAGATAACCAAAAAGTTGGTAAAGAATGTGTAACTAGTTCTTTTCCTTTCGGAGTAATTTTCACCTTTAATCTTCTTCGATCTTCAGAATGGTGGAATCTTACGATTAACTCTCGTTTCTCCATCCAATCTAATAAGCCAGTGACAGAAGCACGTGTAATCCCTAATCGACTCGCAATATCCGAAGGACTCATGTTCACCTCTTCCCCATTCGCTTCCATTTCACGCAAAATAAACAATAGTAAAAAATCTAATTTACTCTCTGAAATACCAAGCGGAGCTAAATCTACGTCAACCGCATCAAGAACATTATCAGACGTCCATAACATTAACAAACCAAGTTTTGCTGCGATTGGATCCGTTTCCGCTGATGCTGTCTTTTTGATTAACTCTGCGTACGGCTCAATCCCTAAAGGAAGAGAATCTTTTCTTGAATCCATTCATCTTCACTCTCCTTTCTCATTAAATAATTAGCTTACCTAATTACTTTCTCATTATACTCATATTTTTCCTTTTATTGCAAGCACATTGTTAAACAAAAAAATCCTATTATTAAAACAGGATTTTTCACACTGACTAGCTATCAGTTTTAAATAATGTGCAACTTCTTTAAGGCATAAGAAATTCCGCCTTCACTCGCCTTCGTTGTAACGAGATCAGCCCTTCTCTTCAGCTCCTCTCCACCATTTCCCATCGCAACTCCTAATCCTACATACTGCAACATCTCAATATCATTTCCACCATCACCAAAAGCAATGGCTTCTGATTTACTAATATTTAAATGTTCCAATACTTTTTGAATTGCAGTTAGCTTCGATACTTTACTATCTTCCAATACATTCATAACGTAACCATGAAAACGGTCAAACGTAAGTGCTGGATACCTTTCAATGAATTTTTGAGCTTCTGTTTCATCAGCATACAGACATATGCAATACATCTCATCTGACAAGTTTCTAACTTTGTCAGGATACCGCTCTAAATTTAAAGTTTCATTTAACGCTTGTATGACACGTTCATCTTTGGAGGCAATATTATTCATTGCAAATTCTTCTGTAAAATAAGAAACACTGTGACCATCTATTATGTATAAAACTTTAATTTCTTAAAACTGCACAAAATGGCTATATTACGCAGTTTTGTACTGCATCTAATTTTATAAATGGCAACATATTTCTGGTCATTTGTGACCAAATTCGTTACCGAAATAATTCAAAATTAAACTAATAAAAAATAAAAGAGCACAGCGTGTATAAAGAGTGCGTCAACACCCTTTATACCGTCCGCCTACACCAACTAGGCAAACACTTGCTGTAACTCTTTATGTACTTTATTTTACCGTACGTAAGGGTTCTTCCGCAACAGTTTGCTTACATTTTGTGGCATACTGTTGCTTTTTTATTTTCAAAGGAGACGAGCCCTTATGAAAAAGAAACAAGCCATCACCATTCTTGCTAGTATAGAAACATATGAAAACTTAGTATCTTTTCAAAATCTCAAGGAGCTAAATGACACTGTACGCGCATATAAAGAACAATTTGCTGATCGATTAAATAAAAATCAATTGGCTGTACTCAATCACTTACACACCCATTCTTGTAAATATTTTGGCGTTTCTTTTAAATCCAAAAAGAAGATTGCTGAAGTACTTCATATTAGCCGCAGAACAGTTATTCGTGCATGCCAACACTTAGAATCACTTGGTATCATCAAACAACTAGAAATGAAACGTAAAAGTGATATGAGACAAACAAGTAACATTATTGTAATCCAACCAATCTTCACAAAAGACGAGTTTGTCACAGAAGCCCCTACTAAAACTGTGGAAATTTGTCACACCAAGAAAACAACTACTAAAACCTTAAAACAAAAGATAAAAGATATAAATAAACGTAAGGTAGATTCAGCTGACACAACACCTGAAAAGAATGTACAACAAGCAAATTTTATTGCACACTGGGTTCCAGAACGTTTTGCTTCTCTAGCCTCTGCTTATTATTCAAAAGCGAGAACTATTCAAGAATTTTGGAAAGTAGTAAAACAGTGTAATTGTGTAGTAAATCATACAACAGGGGAAACTGCTTTTGATAAAGAACAAGAATTACATATTGGTGTACAGGCCATGAAAGAATTTGTGATGAAAATAAAAGATGGAGCCCGCATGAAAAAAGGATGGTTCTCCTATTTCAATGGTATCGTAAACAACTTGATGAACAAATATTATTTTGACCCCGAATTTGGTATGTGATATCTTCTTTTACACTTCAGGTACCACATATACCTTTGCATATACACCATGCTGCACAGCAAATTGTTCTAGCGTCTTTTGCCTATATGGTGTGATTGTAAAGAAGTGAACAATAGGAACTTTCCCGTTATATTTATTTTTATAATACAAGGTGAATTCACCATACTTATTCATTTTTTCGCTGTTCACATTCATCATTTGTGTACGATCTATTTCAACTGCGTTTAAAATCCCGTCACTATCACGGTACTTTACATCTGGAATAATCGTTCTCTTATTTTCATGCACTTTATAACGTATAGGGGCTTCTATCTGCCAATCTTCAGGACAAAATAGATACAACCACGCTTCGTTCCTCATAAGGCTGTGTGCTAATCGAATGGTAGGTACAACCTTTTCTGTATCATCGAATAGCGCACGTCCTTGTTTATTGAGGTAATATACATGCTCTTTTTTATAAACGGTACTATTCACATATGGGCTCAAATCTTTTAGAATACGATTTGCATTCCGTATTCCTCCCATATCGTGAATGGCCATCAAATGTCTTCTTGTCGCAAATTTCAGCTTTCTAATCGAGGTCAAAATCATCATCTGACGATTCATTTTGATATGTGTCTGCATATGCATCTTTTTTCACCTCGTATTGTTTTAATACGTCCCACATTTGTTCATTTGAGATATAAGGGACTTGAACTTCTGTTAATCGATCTGTTTTAAAAAGCGCACGCCCCGGTATACTTTCAATCAATTCGAGACCAGTTTCATCGATGACAACTTGAGAAGCCGTTTGAGTTGGTAACCGAAATCCTAATTTTGCATCACTGTTTTGTTTGACTTGACGTGGTAAAGTATCGCCAGTAGGGTATTGCGTGCAAAAAATCAATCGAAATCCTAATGCTCCACCAATTCGCGCTATATGAGAAAGCATCTGTTGACAAGCTCCTAATAACTTTTGTTGTTCCCGATTCATACTTTTATCAGGACAAAGTTCTGCCCCTTCATCCACGATAATAAAGTAGCGTTCTCTTATATTTGTTTCCACCACATTGGTATAATGGTGTTCTTTCATAAAAAGCATTTTTTCTTCCATCTTTTTTAGAATCGCCCTTAATACCTGAAAAGCTTCCATTGGCTTTTCTGCAATCGACTCAATCTGTTTTACATTTTTGTATGGTCCGAACTCTAATCCTCCTTTTAAATCAATAATAAACAAGTGCGTATATTCTGCTTGTGCAGTAATAAGAGATGTCATCACATTCTTTAGAAATACAGTCTTTCCCATACGTGTTAAACCACCTAATGTCATATGTGGTGTTTTATCAAAATCGTGATAAATCAATTGTTCTAAACTTTGCCCGATTGGCACAAGCCATTTTCCAACTTTCATTAAATTTTTCGACCATTCCCACTTCTTCGGTATTTCTTGATCGAATACACGAATGTTCAATCTATAATTGTCATACTGAATTCGAACAGGTTTATTTAACCCTTCACTTACAACATCTTCAACCTTTCGAATAATTTTACTTGGCATACCAACAGGCAACTCATACACGTATGTTGTACTTCTATCATCATGAGTTCGTTTCTTAAATTTTGGATAATGAATCTTATCATCTTTTTTGATTGCAATTCCTGACACTTCAAAAAACACTTGTATCTTCTTTTTATCATCTATTTTCCTTTTAAACCGATCACTTACGAATGCAAAAGTTAAAGCTGCCATCGGGACCCATAGTAATTCCAACATAAACATTTCTCCTTTAGATATCCTATAAGGATATCATTGCACTTTATTGGAAGCGAACAGGACTAGCATTTTTGCTTGTGAGGTCTATTGTCCCTCTCTTCCACATCGTATTCCTTCATAGAAACATAACGAGAACGTAACGTAGAAGATATAAGAACGAGCCCGTAAGCGTTGTATACATAGTCATACGTGGAAGCCAATGTGGAACACTCTTCCCCATTTTTTCAGCTACACTCATCGCAACTACAGACAAGCCTGTTGCCGTCCAAATAATAACGACTTCTCCTGCAAGTGTCATAGCCATTCCTCGGTCAATTCATCTTTCTCACGAAATTTAATCCCCGATTTGGTAGCTACAATCTGATACCGCTCCATTAAATCTTGCCAATTCAATATATCTTCCTCTTCTCCATATAAATCTTCTTCAATTACTTGTGATAAGCTGAAATATCCTTTGTACTCTTTGTTATCAAATACTTCATGGTTCCTCATGTGAGTAAGAATTGATTCCGTTTCTTTTCTAGATCTAGATTCGTTATACATGTGACGTAGTTCTTTTGATGAATATAAATAAGGCGTTGTATTGAGGTAACTATACTGAGAACGCATGTAACCCTCTCCTCTCTTGATATCTACAATGCCATACGGAAGTCCAAGTAGAATTCTTCGTGGGCTTCCGTATGGAAGTAATATAGGTATATGAACCAGAAGGAGGATTATTGCCTGTACACCTGAAATTTATTTTTTAAGAGGACAAAAATGATTTCACTAGAATATACATACTAGGAGGTGGAATAATGCTTCAAAGTAATTTAAAACAAATTGTAGATAAAAAAGGCTTGCGATATGGATTTATAGCGAAGAAAGTAGGTATAGCAAACTCAACAATGACTAATTTGCTGCAAGGCGGAACACCGACACTTTTAGTAGCAATTAGAATAGCTAAGGTTCTTGATATGCGTGTTGAAAATATTTGGATTGAAAAAAATAAGGAGGATACATAATGAAATTTAAGCTTCGTGTTATTTTATTTTTAGCGACTATTTTTTTAGCAATCATTACCTTTTTCGCATTGACTACTAGGGATGATAATAAAATATCTAAAGATGAATTTAAAAACATCCATCAAGGAATGTCTATCCAGGAAGTTCGAAAAATTATTGGCGGTGATGGAGAAGAAAATAAATTAACTGATACTATTACTGAAATTACATATAAATCAATTGACGGTATAACCAACGGAGAGGTTAAATTTTCATTTAAAGATGATAAATTATTTTCTATTGGAGATTTTGCCTACGCTTCATCTGAAAGTAAAACTTATCAATCTGATCAAAATCAAAACTCAAATAATTCCAATGAAAGTCTTTCCACAACAACACTTCCTACAAATAATAATTTAGAAAAAAGGATTAAGGATATTGTAAAATCGAGCATTGGTTCAAAATCATTAACAAATTTAGAAATCAACAAAAATATGGGGACAGCAACTGAAGATGATAAAATTGCTATACTTACTATCCACGCAAGTGATAACCTTACAGATAATATGTTTAAGCAAGGAATGTGGATGGACACACAAAAAATCTTAAAAGGTATAGCCAATGAAAAAGAAATAAGTGAGATTGCTTTCTTTTGGCAATTTGAAACAGTTGATCCATACGGTACTAAGAAAGTTGATAATGTGATGAAAATAATTTTTAATCGCGAAACAATTGATAAAATTAACTTTAGTAATTTTATCTTTGAAAATATCCCTAAAACAGCGACCACTTATTGGGAACACCCATCTTTAAAAAAAGAATAAATTCAAACAAAAATAAGAGCCGTCAAATGACGGCTTTTATTTTTTATAAAACTATTCTTTTGTAAAGTAATATGTTTTATTTTTCAAACTTCACATATTCACCTGAAACCCATTGGTTGCCGCCAACATTATACCAACCGTCTCT
>NZ_JXIS01000170.1:0-563 GCF_000836715.1 Bacillus sp. L_1B0_5
CATTTAGCTTTTTTGCACCAGAACCCTTTTCCCTATCCTTAAATCATCAATAGGAAAATTGGCAGAGCATCGTAAGCTTCAATATTTCCCTATACCTTCCAGCTGGCATTTATTAATACCGTTCGGTATTTCTATGTTGATACTGATTATAATATTGGCTGGATTTAATGTTGTTATAGGACCATTTTTGGATTCAAGGCTGGTACTTTATTATTCGATATATTTAATATTTGGATCACTTAGCCTGGGAACTTTGCTTATACATCTTATGTTGAGCCCAAGAAAATTCATTTCGAGCCTATATTTGTTTGTTTTTTCAAATGTAAAACTTACTATTCTAATATTGATTTCAATTTTTTATACGAATTCAATTTTAACTTTAAGTTTAAGTGCCCTAATTGATGTTGTTTATTTAGGGATATATGTAAAATTTTTAATCCATAAAAATTACCTAACATATCTGGAGGGAAAAAAATGATAAAGAAAATGCCTTGGTATACAAGCATTACTGCCTTGATTTATATACTTGGGGTTGGAATAGGCGCTTATTCGGCTACAAAAAT
>NZ_JXIS01000171.1:0-1476 GCF_000836715.1 Bacillus sp. L_1B0_5
TTTTTAATAATGCTAGGGGCAAGAAATCCCTTGCTTATAAGATTTATTGGCTCACCAAAATTATTTACTTCAAACCAAGCAATATGTTTATTCAGCAATATGAAAAACATCAACTGATATATAAGGAACCCTATTAAAAAATACTTTATAAAGGATAGCATATTTGTTATTAATAAAAGAGCTACTATTACGGTTAATAAAATCGTCATAATAATACCGAAAATAAATAACTTTTTATTTACTCCATACCCTATATTTGATTCATCTTCATTTCGCCTCAACCAAAATGCATAAAATAGAATCTGATCTTTATCTATCTTTTCCAATAAAATCTCCCCCATTTTAAACCATTTTTATTTAATGAATATCTCCATCTTTTAAGATTAAAAATCTATCTGCGAGTTGATCTTTAATTTCTTGTTGATGAGACGAAAACAATATACTACACCCATCTTGTTTGAAAGATTTAAGCATTTGAATTGCTGTATCGGTTGATTTTTGATCCATGGCTGTAAAGGGCTCATCCAAAATGATTAGATTCGGACGATGAAATATAGAGCCTATAAATCCTATTTTTTGTCTCATCCCCTTGCTATAAGTACTAGTGAAATTATTTAAATCTTTAGTACCTAATCCTAAATCATTGAGAAGATTAATACCGTATTCAATATCTTCTTGATTAAGATTCCGGAAACCAGCCCATAGTTTAAGATGCTCTACTCCCGATAAATACGGATATAGAAAGGGTTCATCTGGTGAAAACCCTATAATTTTTTTAGCTTCTATTGGATTTTTATCCATATTGTATTGGGATACATAAATTTCTCCCGAGTCTTTTATTGTCATTCCCATAATACACTGTAGTGTGGTGGACTTGCCTGCACCATTTTCACCGTTTAATGCTACAAATTCTCCACTACCTATAGATAAATTAACTTTATTTAAAACAACTTTATCTTCATAAATCTTAGAAAGATTTTTAACACTTAATATATCCATATTATTTCAGTCTACCTCTTTCTACAGTATTATGATATTTTTGCTACAGGCATACTTGCTTCAACAATTCCGGCTAATATAACCAAAATTACTGCAATACAATTTAAAATTAATCCTCTTTTAAAGTTAGATTTAGCCTTTTCTTTTTTCTTCATAATCAATAAGATAATTGAAGAAACAACATATAAATCACCCGCACCCGCAATAATAAATGCAGGAATTTCTAAAATTCCGTGTGGAATCAAAGCCATTACAATGTCACTAAAGTAATGTTTATCATGAAAGGCCCCTAGAGTTATACCTAATGAAGAACCATTTATAAAAATAATTCCTAGGGTTCCAATTCCGAGTGTAACAATTCCAGCGGCTAATATTCCTACGACCCCTAAATTATGCATGATTACAGATCCATACTCCAATTTTTGAGGATTTGGTGTCAAATTTATATTCATTTTTGTAGCCGAATAAGCGCCTATT
>NZ_JXIS01000172.1:0-9074 GCF_000836715.1 Bacillus sp. L_1B0_5
CACTTCTAAACGAAGTGAAAGTGGGGGGAGTTCAATAAAAGTGAATTTTGGGTATTTGTATAGATGTAATTTTAATTAACTTAGTTTTGTTTATTACTTCTAGAGATATAAAAAAGGTAAGTATAGAGAAATTAGTTGAAGTAAAGTGATATTTGGTTATTTTTAAAGATGGGAGACGGTTATTGTGGAACCGTCTCGCGTTTTTATTTTCATATAAAACTTTCAAGAAATAAATTTAGCAAACCATGCGATATAATATGCACCTGGAACTAATATAACCTGAGCAACTAATGTACCTAATAACCTTGAAATTAAAATCATAAATGTGAAATTCTTAAGTTCCCAATAACTTCGATTGTCTTGTACAACTTTATCAGTTAAAAAAGACAATTTAGGATCAATAAGCAATGTTAATAGAATCGTAGCTACTCCTGTAATAATATTGGATGAAGACATCGCTGCTTTATCATAATCAGGAATTAATAAGGTTGCATACAACGCAGACATAACACCTACTGTAAATACAGCAGAAACAACTGTATTGGTAACAAATAATTTAATTGATATATTTTTAAAATTTACTCCTTCTAGATTATTTTTATTTATTAAAACAAAATAGTTTTTCATTCTTTTTAAATTAGTACTATTTATTAATTTGAACATGTTTAAAAACGAACCATCTTTTGATAATGGTATTAGCGCTTTAGAAAAAACCTTCATAAAAAATGGCACTAATAATCCTCCAAGTATTACTCCCATAGTAGAACCTAATAACAAAAATCTAAATTGGTTAATTAGTAATTCTAATCCACCATTTTTTGCTGCACTATCAACTAAAGAAGCAGTAAATGGTTGTTGAAACATATTAGAAAATCGAGCAATTAAAGACATAATATTGTATATAGCAAAAGCCGATGCAACTAAAGCTAATTTCGCCCCAACAAGTCGAACTCCATATCCTAAAACTTCTATAGAAGTCATAAGCATTAAAAATAAAAAGATACAAATTACTTTAAATGTAATAAACTCCATAACCATACCCCTTAAGTTTCTATAAATGCATAACTTAATAATTATATTACAAATATTCAATATTTTCATTATAATATAAATCAATTTCTATTTTATAATTACAGACTATACTTCTTTAATTTGAATGTTGGTAGTACCTTTTAATAGAATTTCCTCTTGGGTTTAACGAATATTTTTTGGTAAATAATATATTTAAACCATTAATTAAGGGGGACTAGTATGCCGCAGGATCGAAAAGAAGAAGTTCAAAACGATACATATGAAGGAAAAGAGATCATGCCAGATAATCCACAATATTTACCGCGTCATGTGCAAATGGAGCTGCCTCCCGAATTTTCTATAAATCCTCTTTTTGCCCGCAAGGGAGAATCAGTCGTTCCGCGCTTTAACATGCCTGATGAAGGCATGTTACCAGAAACAGCGTATCAAATCGTCCATGATGAAATTACTCTAGATGGCAATGCACGCTTGAATCTTGCAACGTTCGTTAGCACATGGATGGAGCCAACCGCAGAGCACCTATATGCCAAATCATTCGATAAGAACATGATTGACAAGGACGAATATCCACAGACAGCTGAAATTGAGGAGCGGTGTGTTCGCATTTTAGCCAATCTCTGGCATTCCCCCAGCCCTCTTAAAACTATGGGCGTTTCAACAACTGGATCGTCGGAAGCATGTATGCTCGGGGGGCTTGCGTTAAAGAGACGCTGGCAAAATGCACGCAAAAGAGAGGGGAAGCCGGTGGATCGACCTAATATTGTGTTTAGTTCTGCTGTTCAAGTCGTTTGGGAAAAATTCGCGAACTATTGGGAGGTTGAACCACGCTATGTAAAGGTTAGCCCTGAGCATCCCCGGTTGGATCCTCAGGGGGTCATTGCAGCCGTGGATGAAAATACGATTGGTGTGGTACCGATTCTTGGTGAGACTTATACCGGACTTTACGAACCGGTTGCTGCCATTGCAAAAGCATTGGACGATTTACAGGAGAGGACGGGGCTCGACATTCCTATGCATGTGGATGCGGCTTCGGGCGGATTTATAGCCCCGTTTCTCCAACCAGATTTAGTCTGGGATTTTCAATTGCCGAGAGTAAAGTCCATCAATGTATCCGGACATAAATATGGATTAGTCTACCCTGGTTTGGGTTGGATAATTTGGCGGGAAGCTGATGATCTCCCTGAGGATCTAATCTTCCGCGTTTCCTATTTAGGCGGCAACATGCCAACTTTTGCCCTGAATTTTTCACGTCCTGGTGCACAAGTACTCCTGCAATATTACAATTACCTGCGCCTGGGGAAAAAGGGGTACTATGATGTCCAAATCGCTTCTCAGAAAGTCGCTCTTTTTCTTAGCAAGGCAATTCAAAAGATGGAACCATTTGAACTTTTGTCCGATGGTTCGGATATACCGGTTTTCGCTTGGCGACTGAAAAATGGTTACACATCAAACTGGAATCTTTATGATTTATCTCGACAATTGCGTGTGTTCGGTTGGCAAGTACCTGCCTATCCATTGCCTCCAGATCTAGAAGCGGTGACGATTATGCGCGTCGTGGTTCGAAATGGATTCTCTGTGGATCTCGCGCATTTATTTTTGAAAAACCTCAAACAGGCTGTTGCCTTTCTGGATTCGCTGGATGGGCCTATGCCTCATGATACGAAATGTGATAATGGCTTTCATCACTAATTGGGGGCAGCTCCCGTCGTCGTTAAGTTGAGCTCAACACCCATAACTTTTCGAGCTATCCACTGGGAAGCGGTACAGAAAAGCTGATGGTTTCAACCAAGGGATACATGATGATAGGTGATGAACAAATTGATGCCAGAGGGCTTTACAATACCAAATCATATGCCCAGTTTGCAGAAATCTATTGGCTTTTCTTCTTTTTTTCTGGTTTCGATAGATGGCTTGAATTACATAGAGTTAATGAAGGACTATCTATCATAAACCGAATGAAACAGTTGAATTTTATGCAGATTGACTCCCCAGAACACCTTTTTGATTAAAATTTTTTAAAAATAGATTTTTTGTATTTGCTATTAAATAAGGCTTAAAGAACTTTTTTATCAATCTTTATTTCAAAGCTAAACGGACCTCTATGGTTATAATTCAAAGGAGTGAACAGTCGATTCACTCCTTACTTTTATTATTCCCTACTGAAACTTTTCAAGAACTTTCTGGTCAATGAGGACATGTAACGTTCCTTGATCCAGATTGCAGCGATCCTGGTCTGGAGGGAAGGACTGTCGATTTCCAGACTACAGTGGTACGCCAGCTCAAACGCGGATTGCGTGATGATTCCTATGCCGAGGCTGGTTTTCTGACAAGTCTCGTGGATAGCTGTTGAATCAGCGGTAAATGACCAGAGGTCGCTCGCGCAGCTCTTCGAATTATTGTTTGATGCCCTTATTCAAGTTGTGAAAGTCATTTTTTGGCGTTTGTAAAACAGAATATTCTTTCTATTATTTCTACAGTTGCGATCTATTTACATATAAGGTTATAAGGATTATATTGGCAATGTAAGTGAAAACAATAGATGGAAGGGGATGTTTTTTATGTTTAAAAAAGCAGCACTAGGGATTTCATCGTTAGCAATCACAGCGTTTGTCGGATTAGGAATGGCAACAGAGGCTTCTGCTGGACCAGCAGCACCACTTACTTCACTAAACGTCGTACAAGTAGAGTCTGAACTGGGTGGAGTAGAAACAATTAACCAGAACAGCTTTAGCACATCACGTAATCACGGAGGGAAATACTTATATATTACTACGAAAGAAATGGGATATGGCCAAAATCCATTTGCTAAAATGAATGGTTCTAATGTAAAAAGTATTGGATCCACTATAATTGGCGGAAGACCGATCGTTGGCTGGTATTATAAATGGGATGCTTCTGGGCACCAACAAGGAACGTTTGAGTACCAAAAGACATCTATAAATGCACCATTTAATACAATGCGTACATCAATTTATATCCAATAATTTCGAAAGCGTTCGCACATATAAATAGTCAAAGAAAAGGAACTCCTAGGAGTTCCTTTTCTTTGACTTGAACCATGTTCCTATATATATTCCCCACCCTATAAAAACACTTCCTATAAAACAGAATCCTAGACACCAATAGACTTCATTTGAAAAATAGTTTACATATGTATGGGTAGTAACAGTAACGCCACATCATGAATATGAGATGCGTTACGCCTTCTGGTCTAAGAACCTACTTTATAGAAAGTACCTTTCTTATATATCTTACCACATGTAACATTAAGTTTATTAAGCATTTAGTTAATATGCACAATTACATAGTAAATATCTTTTAAATAGGCGAATAAGAAAAATGCAAAATAAGTCATTCTAAACATATTCCAGATAACCCCTAATTTTTTATTAAGTATTTGTTTGGCGCTCAATAATAGAAGGAAGTACTGTTTGCATTCCATTTAACAAATCTAACAAATTCATATCATAAATTTATTTCTATTCACTAGGAGGTTGAGTTAATTAGAAAGAAGCATATGCAATAAATAATACTGTCTTAGATAACATCCAACCACTCCAAAATCCCGTAATAAAAAAGGAGGGAGAAGGTATCTTTTATTGAAGTTTGTTTATAATAGCTTTTTAACTTGTTAGGGGAAGTCATAAAGGAGATTAGTAATCTCTTTAATTATTTTTATTTTCCTTATAGTATTGGACTTATTGCATTAGAAAATTCAAATTTTGAAAGAGGAATCAATAAATATGAGTAAGAAAAAAGATACGTACCTATCAACTTAAGGATAGAAATTAAATGGGTTTTTGTTTAAATAAACTAAACAAAGGGGCGTTCTTTATGTGTACTAGTTTGACATTACAGACAAAAAACGGACAACATCTTTTTGCAAGAACAATGGATTTTACATTAGATTTCAATCAAGAAGTAATAATAGTTCCTCGAAGTTATCGATGGAACAATATAACTGGTGAAACTATTGAAACGAAACAAGCAGTTGTCGGGATGGGGATTAACTATCAAGGGAGGGTCATTCTGGCAGATGGTGTAAATGAATCAGGTATGACATGTGCAGCACTTTGTTTTCTGGGATTCTCCACTTATGGTAACGATATGGATGGTTATAAAACAAATCTGGCTCCATTTGATTTTGTGGCATGGAGTCTCACACAATTCAATTCTGTCGAAGAGTTAAAGAAATCTGTAGATAGTATTTCTTTTTAGATGTACCATTATCTGTTTTAGGAGTTACCCCACCGCTACATTAGATCTTAGCGGATAAATGGGGAGAATGTATTGTATTAGAGCCGACAATTGAGGGGCTAAAAATGTATGATAATCCGCTAGGGGTAATGACCAATATTCCTGAGTTTAACTGGAATTTACAAAATTTAAGACCATATATAGGTCTTAAATCGCAGCCATATGCATCAACCCAATGGGGGGATGTACCATTAAGTGCTTTTGGACAAGGCTCAGGTTCGATGGGACTCCCTGGGGATATCATTCCACCATCAAGGTTTGTTCGGGCGGCGTATAGCAAACAAAATATTCAAGGGATAGATAACGAAGAGGAAGGGGTATCGGCCATTTTTCATATCTTATCAAATTGTGAGCTTCCAATAGGTGGAGTGATAACGGAAGAAGGTACATTAGATAATACCATTTATACAAGCGCAATGTGTATGGAGTCTGGTATATATTATTATCATATCTATGATTGTAGACAAATTATAGCCATACATCTATTTCATGAAAATTTAGATACAGATGAAATTAAAACTTATTCATTTCAGCGTAAACAAAAGATATATTATCAAAACTAATTAGATTTGGAATAACATCAAAGAGGCAAACTTAATTAAGTTTGCTTTTTATAATAGGGCATACGACTCATGCTATAACTTTTAAACACTTACACTGACATTTTTATATATAGTATTTTTCACTATATTTGTAATCATTTTAAGCGAAGGGTACGTGATTGAGATGAATAATACATATAATGAAAAGACACATACTTCCATTAAACAATTATTGAACAAATTTTCACCCAAAGCCCCTGGCTTTGCATGTATTGCTAGTTTTGATAGTGGAGTAGCGTATAAAGGTGCAGTTGGCTTAGCTTCTATAGAGGAAAATTTACCGATAACTACAAAGAGCGTTTTGAATATCGCCTCAGTTTCTAAACAATTTACAGCGTTTTCTATATTACTCTTAGAACAAGAGGGAAGATTGAGTTTAGATGATTCAATTGTAAGGTTCGTCCCTTTTATAGGAACATATGCTGAACCTATAACACTGAGACATCTAATTCATCACACTGGTGGACTAGTTGATTATATGGAATTGGCTGAAGCAGAAAATATTAAATTTACTGATACATTAACAGTGGAAGAATCATTAAAACACCTTTATGGTCATCAAATTGCAAGGTTCCCTGTTGGCACAAAATTTGAGTATAGCAATACAGGATATTTCTTATTATCACAAGTGGTAGAGAAGGTAAGTGGCAAGTCTCTACGTCAGTTTACAAAGGAGCGTATTTTTGACCCTTTAAATATGAGAGATACAACAATTATAGATCACTACCCAACTACTATACCAATTACTAGTGGGTATTCGAAGAATGAGCAAGGAACATATAAAATCTATGAAAGCCCTTGGGAACATACAGGTGATGGGGCAGTTCATGCAACAGTTGAAGACCTGGTAAAGTGGGGAGAAAATTTAACTACAGGTACCGTTGGCGGAAAAGAACTTGTTAAAAGAATGAGCGAAATAGGTCCGGAAATTTCTCCAACTGGGGAGACGATTATTGACAATGAAGATTATGCTTTTGGGCTAAGGCATGCAGAAGGTTTTAACTGTCGATACTTGGAACATTCAGGTAGCTGGGCAGGTTATCGTTCATACTTCATGCGGTTTCCAAAAGAATATTTGTCTGTTGTAGTACTAAGTAACTATGATGGATTTGACTCTAAAAAATATGCTAATGAAATAGCAGAAATTGTTTTAGAAAAGTAAAAAATAGGGCGTAGAAGACAGTATCTAGATTTGGTTAACCTCACCTTGTTTTAGGTTTAATTGATTTTGAGAACGGAAGGCAAGCATATATTTATGCCTGCCTTTTTTCGTATTAAAACGAACATAAATATTAATATTTATACAGTTAAAAAATAATTAGAAATTCTTTAAATATAGTTTAATTAATGAGGTCGAATTTTAAAATTTTTTAAATTTAAATATAAAAATTATATATTATGATTATCAAACTTAATTTTATTAAAAATTGAAATGTTAATTAATATTCCTATTGCTATTAAATTGACCATTAAAGAACTTCCACCAAAACTTACAAATGGAAATGGGGTACCTGTAAGGGGAAATAGTCCTGTAATACCACCTAAATTTACAACAGATTGCATACCGATCATACATCCTATACCAATTGCTATAAAACTGCCGAATGGATCTACACATAATTGTGCAATTTTTAAGGAGCGAAGTACTATAGTCAAAACTCCAGCCAATATAATAAATACACCAATAAATCCTAGTTCTTCAGAAACTATCGCCATTATAAAATCAGTGTGTGGTTCTGGCAGATAACCTGTTTTTTGTATACTATTTCCAAACCCACGACCAGTGATTCCTCCAGAGCCAATGGCAATAAAAGAATTTACAAGCTGGTATCCATTTCCTTGCGCATCAACAAAGGGATTGAAAATCGTAGTAATACGTGTCTTTTGAACTTCTGATAAACTATATTGAATCAAATAATATAAAATAGGTAACCATAAAATAGAACCGATGGTAGTTCTTTTGATTAGTAGATTTATATTTATTCCTGAGCAAAGAAATATGCTAAAACCTATACCTAATATTAAAAGTGCAGATCCTAAATTTGGTTGTTTAAAGATAAGAAAAAAAATTGTAGCTAAAAAAAATAAAAGTTTTCCGATACCACTCCAGTTATTTTTAGCTTGTTCTTGTCGTAATGCAAAAAAACGGGCTGTTACAAGTATTGTTCCTAATTTAAGAAATTCAGCTGGCTGTATTCCAAAGATCCATGATTGAGCATTATTTACCACTTTTCCTTTCCATAAAACCATAATTAATAAAAAAATCCCCCCAACCATAATACAGGTTGAGATTATTCGTTTTTTCCATATTTCATATGGGAGTAAAGCACAAACTATTAACCCTATCGTTCCTAAAAGTAGCTTTGTTAATTGAGAATCAACAAAATGTCTACTGTTATAACCGTAATGTTGGACAGCGACAATGGAGCTTGCACTATACATCATGATAATACCTAAAGTACATGTTATGAATAGAGGAAGGAGCAATAGATAATCGAGTTTTAATATTTTTTTCATTTTATTATCCTCCTGATTTAAAACAAAACATAATATTCCATTTGCTAATGAATAGAATCTTGTTCTCGTCAATTATTAAATATGACTTTTGTTTAGGAAGATTCTATTGCTTACTCCCTGTTTTTTTACGCAAAAATCCCCCTAGTATGTAACTAGAGGGATTCAAAATGGCATGACTAAATAAGGCTTTTCTCCCCCTAGTAGAGCTTTGGCACTATACAACGTAAAGTAATGAAAATTCATTACTTAGCTATCTTAAGAAGAGCCTTAATCCGACAATTCCTGTTCTACCCATTGGCGTCTTTCGACATTTTTGGGCAATAGCCTGTGTTTGCATAGGAGCCTCACCTAACAGGTTAAGCAATATAAATTTTATGTGTTTGTTTCGTGTAGCAAGCATAAATATATTTTTTTTGCTTGTCAAGTAACCATATTGCTAATTTTATCTGTTTTATTGCTTTATAGTCCTTTGAGAAATGATATGAGAAAATGTATGTAATCATTCTGTATAAGTATATATTTTCAACTTG
Organism: Bacillus sp. L_1B0_5; assembly: GCF_000836715.1. Taxonomy (NCBI): domain Bacteria; kingdom Bacillati; phylum Bacillota; class Bacilli; order Caryophanales; family Bacillaceae; genus Bacillus; species Bacillus sp. L_1B0_5. The sequence goes on from NZ_JXIS01000172.1 coordinate 8,939, forward strand.
TAGTGTATAGTTTGATTAAGTAGTTTAATCATATAAATTTGATAAACAGTAAAGAAGATTTTAATCATAAAAGAAGATTTTTTTATCATTTTAGCCAAGAAGACTCCTTCCTCAAGGAACGCGAAGTGAGTAGGTG
>NZ_JXIS01000173.1:0-873 GCF_000836715.1 Bacillus sp. L_1B0_5
GTAGAAGTAATTGCAGAAACAGAAGAAGTGGAAGTAATTGCAGAAGCGGAAGAGTCAGAAGAAGTAGAAGTAATTACAGAAACAGAAGAGCTAGAAGAAGTGGAAGTGATTGCGGAAACAGAAGAAGTGGAAGTGATTGCAGAAGCAGAAGAGCTAGAAGAAGTGGAAGTAATTGCAGAAACGGAAGAGTCAGAAGAAGTAGAAGTAATTGCAGAAACAGAAGAGCTAGAAGAAGTAGAAGTAATTGCGGAAACAGAAGAGCTAGAAGAAGTAGAAGTGATCGCAGAAACAAAAGCGCCTGTAGTAGAGACATTTGTAGCACTTGAGGAAATTCAGCAAGAAGATGAAGTAATTGAACAAAACAGTGAATTCATACATGTAGCTGAGGCTGATGAACAGACAAAGAACGATGTTCAAAGCTTTGCGAATGTTTTAATTGCAGAAACAGAAGAAAATAAACGAGTTGTAGAAGAAGCACCAGTCGCAGAAGAACAATCAGTTGTAGAAGAAGCACCAGTCGCAGAAGAACAATCAGTTGTAGAAGAAGCACCGGTCGTAGAAGAACAACCAGTTGTACAAAAAGAAGAACCAAAACGTGAGAAAAAGCGTCATGTACCATTTAATGTTGTTATGCTGAAACAAGATAGAACACGATTAATGGAAAGACATGCAGCTAGAGCAAATGCAATGCCGCCTTCTGTTAATGTACGAGTAGAGAATAAGCCAGTGCAACAAGAGGTAGCAGAACCACAAGTGAAAGAACAACCAATGCAACAAGTGGTAGTAGAATCACAAGTGGAAGAGCAACCAATGCAGCAAGTGGTAGTAGAACCACAAGTGGAAGAGCAACCAATGCAGCAAGTGGTAGTAGAA
>NZ_JXIS01000174.1:0-359 GCF_000836715.1 Bacillus sp. L_1B0_5
GAAGAAATTGAAGTCGTTGTGGAAGCAAACAAAGTAGTAGAAGTACAAATAGAAAACGCAAAAGAACTAGGAAGCTTACAAGTAATCAAAAAGGATGCAGAGAGTGGAAAAGTTCTAGCAGGCGCAGAATTTAAATTAAAGAATGAATCTGGTCAAGTAGTTGGAGAAACGAAAACAACAGATAAAGATGGTGTTGTGAAATTCGAAAACGTAGTGCCAGGAAAGTACACGTTAGAGGAAACGAAAGCGCCAGAAGGTTATAAAGCGCTAGAAGTGACAGTAGAAGTAAACGTTGTAGCGAACGAAGTAGTAAAACAAGAAGTTACGAATGAAAAAGTAACAGGTCAATTCGAAATCGT
>NZ_JXIS01000175.1:0-7219 GCF_000836715.1 Bacillus sp. L_1B0_5
ATATTTATGAGTTTTGCAACACCATCATTTTAAAAATAAATATCGTATATTTCAAATTAATATTATACAATATATCAATTGAATTATATATAAGAATGGAGAGTTTTAATTGGAATTATTAAGAAACAGTAGGGTTGGTACAAAACTAAACATATTAATAGCTATATCAAGTATCGCTTGTATAGTATTATCCCTAATAGGTTTTTCGGGACTAGAAAAAGGAAAGAATGCTTCCTCTAATATGTATGAGGACAGCTTATTGCCAATTGAATGGATAGGAATTGTAGAATCTAACTTTTATCATGTTAATATGAATTTTATGGAAATAATGGTGTCCAAAGATGAAAAAAGAATGAACGATTTAATAAAAGAAATGGATGGAATTCGAAAGGAAAACGATCAGTTATTAAAGCAGTTTGAAACTAAAGTTATTTCTAATAAAGAAAAAGAACTATATAGCAAATTTCATGAAGCGTTTAATGAATTAAGAACTCTGATGAAAAAAGCACAAGAATTAGGGAAATCTAATAATGAGGAAGCGTATGCCTATTATCTAAAAGAAATTGAACCTAATATGCAAAAAACAATTCAGTCAATTCGTGAACTAATTATATATAACAGCAACAATGCAGACCAGTTACAGAAAGTTAATAATAATAGTGCCCAAAATACAATGATAATGTTTGTGGTCATATCAATTTTAGCAATTGTCATAGTTATATTTATTGGATATATTATTAAATTTACTATACGAAAACCGCTTATTTTATTACAAAATGATATGGAAAAAGTAGCTGCAGGTGATTTAACAATACGTACGTCTTATAAAGCAAATAATGAGTTAGGAATTATTGTACAGTCTTTCAATAGTATGTTAGATAACCTACAGCAATTAATTGCGAATGTTAAGGTGACAACACAAGAGGTGATTTCTTCTACTGAGGGGGTTTTACAAGACACAAAGCGAGCAACTAATATTTCAAATGAGGTTGTTCAGACCATTTCTGAAGTAAAAGAAAAAATAGCAGGACAGGTAACTAGCATTCAAGAGAGTTCATCCTCAATGGAAGAAATAACAATTGGTGTACAAACAGTAGCTGAATCTTCAGCAGTAGTTGCTGAGGTAGCAGTAACAACCACAGAACAAATACATACCGGCAGTGAAGTGATAAAGCACTCTATTCTTCAAATGAATAGTGTCCATGATGTTGTCGAGGAAACATCAAAAGTAATAGATAGACTTGTTACACGTACACAACAGATTGATACAGCACTGGATGCAATCACTAATATTGCTGAGCAAACGAATCTTCTTGCTCTAAATGCTGCTATTGAAGCGGCACGTGCTGGAGAGAATGGGAAAGGATTTGCAGTGGTTGCAGCAGAAGTGAGAGATTTAGCTGAAAAGTCTAAAGAGTCCGCAAATGAAATTAACCATTTAATTAAATCTATTCAACAAGATACTCAAGATACAGTTCAAGTCATGCAAAAAGGAGAACAAAAGGCAGCAGAAGGAAAAGAAGCGGCCCACAAAGCGGATCAAACATTCTCATCTATTATGAGAGATATTGATAAAATTACAAGTCAAATTCAAGAAGTCTCTGCAGCAACAGAAGAGATGTCTGCCGGCACAGAAGAAGTAAATGCGTCTCTTTCACTAGTATCTGATACTGCAACACAAGTAGAAAGAGAAACAGTTCAAACAGTACAATCAATTCAATCACAAGCAGTTTCAATCAAAGAAATTTCAATTCAATCCAACAGGATGAAAGAGAAGGTAGAAGCATTAACAGAATTGCTTTCAAGATTTATTACTACGGAACAAAAAAAGAATTAATAAATGTGGATACGGTAATAATAATATATTCTTATTTTTATCAAATTAAAATTTTTTAGAATAGATAGGATGGAAGGGAATTAAATGAATAACGAACTAAAGTATAATATTTACGAATTACAACAACTCATTCAAAAAACTTATTCTGATATTAAAACAGCATGTGATATTGCTATTTATCAAGAAAACACTTCTAAATATCTAATTTCATTAGGATTTTTAAATAAATCATATATAACTTATTTAGAAGCTAAAAGATTTTATCGTGAAAATGAAGAACTTGCAAGTGTAGAATTTGATAATTTCTTTGATGCGTATGATAAATTAGAACACGAATTAAAACAAGTTATTTCAAGAGAAGATATAAATCCTTCATTACTACATAGTAGACTTAGTCAGTCTCAGCAGAAAGTTGAAAATATAAATGACCTAATAAAAGTAATGCAAAATGCTCGTTAATGAATGTTTTTTCTTTGGTATATAGAAAGTAAACATTAAAACATTTTAGAAAGAATTCGTTTTGTAAATCCATTTTAAAAATGGTGTGCAAATTGGCTATAAATACATTTACCGATACTTTTTATGAGAGAGCACTTACAGGGAGTGCTCTCTTTTTATTGTATTAAGAATTTCCAAAATAAAAAAGATAAGATCGGAGAGTAGGATCTTATCTTTTTCACAAGGAGAAAAAAGTTAAAAACTATCTTATTGTTTATAATATTATATTTTTAGGGAAATTCCACTTAAAAACTATATTTAGTATCTATATTTATATTGAGAAATTTTTTTGCAAAGATCTATAAATTATTTGAAAGCAAAATACTGACATAGAAGTTATGAAAAATAAGATTTAGTGTTCTTTAATTTGTAAACTTGCGCCCAGTGTAAGGAAGTAAAAAAGGGGGAAACTATTGAATAATTATCGATAATTTAGTGGGCGCCAAATAAAGCATAATAAAAAGTAATAATTGGGGATTACGTTGAATTTTCATATCGTACAAATCCTGATTTGCAATTAATAGGATTTGTAGTGAATGTTTTACAAAAGACAATTGTTGTAGATATCACGCAAAGAATGGATATTGAGGTAGATGATATTAGGCAAGTTGTAAAGTATGGTTATTATAATAAAGTGGTTCATAAGCAAATAAAGAATAGTGTTTCATAAAAAAATTTTGTCTGAGGTATACAATTTTTATATGAAAATAAGTTTGAAGATATTTGCTCATTTGTTAATTAATAATTCCTTCAATCTTTATAGCTGCTATGGATATAAAAAATTATTCATGAAAATTCCACATAATTTTATTAAAAAGCAAAATACTAATACTTGTTTTAATACTTTACTTCGAGGCATTAAAACGAATTTACTAACTACGAAACAAGGAGGCATCACTGTGGACATTCGTGAAGGATTAATTCCAACAGCTTTAGGTACAGCAGTGACAGCAGCAGGTTATGCTCTTAAACAAACTCGTGGAACTAATAAAATGATTGCAAATACAGTATTTGGTTTTGGTTTAGCTCACGTCGTTTTAGGTGTAATCGATCTTGTTGAACATCGTCGTTAGAACGAAAGGCAAGCATTGATATATGCTTGCCTTTTTGGTAGTGCATTTATTATTCGTTTTTCAAAGTATGTTTGTATGACGTAATCCTTATCAATGAAATTAAATAGTTACACTACAGGGAAATTAGAAAATAAAACTTTGAGCATTGAATTTTATGAAATGAGATGGTGATGGAATGGGATTTTCTTCGGAAAGTAATACGTATCATGCTGGTGACATAGTCTATATTTTTTACCGAAATCCTCATACTCAAGACGTAGCTAATATACAAGCTGCAGCAGTTGTAAATAATCCTGAAAGACCTAATGAATTAGCACTATTTCTTTACGAAACGTATTATCCATTAACAAATGAGATGGCTATATATGCTACCGAAGATGAGGCAAACCAAGCATACACTTACTACTATGGTGATATTTCAGAGGGGATGTTGGAATAAATAAGCCGTTTATGCCTAAGCTCGTATATTTTGAACCTAAAGCATTAGATTATCCTTTGGGAAAAGAGCTGTTTGAGAAATTTTCAAAGATGGATGTTGAAATTCGACATACTACTTCCCATAATCAAGTAAGAGATTTGCCAGGCGATAATGATTTTCAAAAGTATCGAGTGGCAAAATCTACGCTTGTTGTTGGTGTTAGGAAAACACTGAAATTTGATACTTCCAAGCCTTCAGCAGAGTATGCAATTCCTTTTGCAACGGGATGTATGGGACATTGTCATTATTGTTATTTACAAACAACGATGGGAAGTAAGCCTTATATACGAACGTATGTAAATGTAGAAGAAATTTTAGATGCTGCTGACAAATACATGAAAGAGCGTGCACCTGAAGTAACAAGATTTGAAGCTTCATGTACTTCAGATATTGTAGGAATTGATTATTTAACGCACACCCTTAAACGGGCCATTGAGCATTTTGGAGAATCTGAATATGGGAAATTGAGGTTTGTTACGAAATTCCACCATGTAGATCATTTACTTGATGCTAAACATAATAAAAAAACAAGATTTCGCTTTAGTGTAAACGCTGATTATGTGATTAAAAACTTTGAACCAGGAACTTCTCCCTTAGCTAAACGAATTGAGGCAGCAGGTAAAGTAGCTAGAGCCGGATATCCTCTTGGTTTCATTGTAGCACCTATTTACCTGCATGAAGGCTGGCAAGAAGGATACTATCAAATGTTTGAACGTCTGAATGCTGAATTATCTCTGGATGCACGGGAGGATATTACATTTGAATTTATTCAACATCGTTTTACAAAGCCAGCTAAGAGAGTGATTGAAAAAAACTATCCGATGACAAAATTAGAATTAGATGAAGAGAAAAGAAGATATAAATGGGGGAAATATGGAATCGGAAAATACATTTATCAAAAAGAAGAAGAAGAGGATATAAAAAATCATCTGTATTCCTATATGAAACAATTCTTTCCTAATGCGAAACTAGAATATTTTACATAAAAGAACAAAATTCATTACATCTTCAATCTAAAAAATTTACTCTCTTAAAAAGTGATATTGGTTAATAACCCATTTGAAAAACTTATATACGAAAGTCTGTTATGTGAAAATATGTTTCATTATGAGCTGAATCCCGACAGTTAAACAGAAAAAAATAGCGGTTGTATGAATATAAGTCCGGTATTGTACCGGGCTTATTCTTTTTAACATTGCATCAATTCTTTTGTGAATATAATTATCTTCAATCTCGCTTAAAATGTCCATACTTTCAAATTCTTTGAGTTAATAGTTTTTTAGCTATGCACATCTGTATTGTAGTCTTAGAAATTTCAGAAAATCAAATTCATATATACTTTTTATGCAAGCTGACGATGTGCATAATTCCCTAAAATTTGTTATTCTAGTTGCATACCTTACAATTTAGATTCTTAATATATTATTATAATAATGTTTATTTATATGAATGGAAGGGGATATGTTATGTTAACTGAGTTACAAAAGATTTTTTTCTCAAAATTAAGAATTCAACCAAAAGAAAATGTGGAATTTGAAGATTTGCATACAATTCTTTTACAGATGGGGCACTTATTACCGTATGAAAACATAGACGTCATGGAAGGAAACATGCAAGATTTTTCTAGAAATAATATTGAAGAAAAACTGCTTTTAAAGAATCGTGGCGGATTATGCTATGAGATTAATTCTTTATTATATTATTTTTTATGTGATTGTGGATTTAATGTGTATCGAGTAGCTGGAACTCTATATGATCCGAAAATAAGAAAATGGAACCCTGATGATGGCCATGTGCTCATCGTTTTACAGCACAAAAATGAAAACTATATAATAGATGCTGGTTTTGCATCGTATCTTCCTTTACAACCTGTTCCTTTTCATGGTGACAGTGTAACTTCTGTGACGGGAGAATATCGTGTTCGTAAAAAAAACACTGAGAAAGGGACTCACGTATTTGAAATGAAGAAAGGGAAAAATGGAGAAACATCTCATTTTCTGGATTCTGATCTTACTGATAATTGGTCTATTGGTTATGCTTTTTATTTAAATGCAATTAATGAAAAAAAAGTGAATGATATACAAAATATGGTTATAGAGCATCCGGAATCGCCAGTAAATAAGGGGAATATTATTTGTAAATTGATTGATCATGGTCATATTGCACTTACTAAACAAAGTTTTACACAAACCCAACATGGAAATAAATCAAAAAAAGAAATAACAGAGAAACAATATTATCAAATACTTAAAGATAAGTTTAATATTTTTTAGACAATTTTTATTTCTCTCCATCTCTATTCATTAATGGAGAGAAAAGGCTCTTATAAAAAGAACTTAATATCTGATTAGTTGTTAAATCATCATTTTAAATATATAATTGAATTTCAAAAATATGTGATTTAAATCACATATTTTTTTTGAAATCATTTATTATTATTTGAGGTGTATAGAATGGGCAAATCTCGCGAACAAACAATTGAAAATATTCTAGAAGCGGCTAAGACAAAATTTGGAGAACATGGCTATGATGGTACAAGTATCCATGAAATTGCAAAGGAAGCAAAAGTGAATGTTGCTATGGCATCGTATTACTTTAACGGAAAAGAGAACCTTTACTTAGAGGTATTTAAAAAATATGGTTTTGCAAAAAAATTACCCAATTTTCTTGAAGAAACACAAAATAATCCTAAAACTGCTCTAAGACAATATTTAACTTTCTTTATTACACATATAAAACAACATCCTGAAATTGGAACTCTTGCATATGAGGCAATTATCAAAGAAAGTTCACAATTAGAAAAAATCAAACCATATATAGTTGTGAATTTTGAACAATTAAAAGAAATCTTATTGGAAGGGAAAGAACAAGGGATTTTTCATTTCTTTTCGACAAACCATACGATTTATTGGATTACTTCCATTGTCTTATTTCCGAAATTCAAAAAGTTTATTGATTCGATGAATCAAAAACATTCCGATGATATGCAAAAAGAATGGATTACTGATGATCTTGTAAACAGAATTATTTCTTCATTAATACATAATCCCACATTATAAAATATCCCTTATTCAAAACTGAATCTACAACTCATTTATTTTCCTGATTCATGAATTACTAAAAATTTTTTGTAGTTATACTCACTGATATTTTTTCACTATTAAATAATTCGAAAAGTTAAGTATTGTGAAATTTGAAATATTTGTAAATTCAACTCTTTAAAGTGTAGCGGTATAAAAGTACATTACTATTTTTAAAGATAATAAAAAAATTAAAGACTTCTAGTGCTATATGTATGTGTTGAAAATTTTATCATTTTAGCCAAGAAGACTC
>NZ_JXIS01000176.1:0-2332 GCF_000836715.1 Bacillus sp. L_1B0_5
ATTTAGCTTTTTTGCACCAGAACCCTATTTTGTGACATAATATGAAAGGTAAAATGGTTCACAAATTAGAAAAGTTTTACTGACATGCCAATATTTAAAATGCATTTGCTTCATAATTTATTATAACAGTACCATTTATAAACAGCGCCTTCTGGAAGAATACTTAAAGTCTGTTTCCAAATCAATTAAATTCCTAGCAAAACTTATTTCTCATTAAAGCTTAAGCTAACTACAGTAGCAATAGATTGTGCTGCATGTTCCCAGCTTCCATCAATTACTTTTCCAATCTGTTGACCAAGTGTGTTTAAATCATTTGGATTAACAGGAATCCCATTATATGCAGCAATAATTGATAAAAGAGGAGCTGCGAATGATGTAAAACCACCTCTATCAATATGATATTGTGGCGTACCGATTACTTCTCCATCTTTCACTGTAAATTCATAATAAACTTGATCATCTGGACGAAAACTTAAATGATGAGAAATTTGACCCTTAACATATTTTTTCCCGCCACCTAAATCTACTACTTCAATTGGTTTTACGTTGAATTCATGTTCAAATACTTTTATTTTTTTGACTTCAGGACCATATAAAGCTGCCTTAACTGCTGTTTCTAAATTACTCTGTGAAAATGGTTGAATACCCATTTGTGATTCTTGTTGTTGGATAGGAGCTTTTGTTTCTGCAGCAAACGCCGATGTAGTAGGCAATGCACCTGTAGCTAACGTGGCTGCCATGGCCGCTGTTACGATCATTCTTTGTTTCTTCTTCATTACTTTCATCCCCTTTTCAATTATGATATATACCATTTTAAATGATCTAATTCAGAACACTTAAATGAATGATATCTACATGTATTATGATAGCTTCTTTCACTATTTATCTCAATTTTCAGATCAATAAGCTAATACCCACTTATATCAAAGTATTTATTACTTAAAATTCTTATTTATTTACTTTAAACGTAGTAAGACCCTAGAAAAAATAATGTTATTTGTACTTGGTGGTATGTAAGTTTCTTAAGTTTATGGGTATGGTGAGGCCTTATAAAAAAATAGCGTTAACGAGCATGTATGGTGACCTCAAGTAGTAAAAAAGGCAAGCCTCTACATGAGTATTTTGGGTTCTGTTGCAAAGTTTTTGGAGTGAAGTTAAAATATAGAGAAAATGGGGCGAGGAGAAGGATGCATGGGATATGTTAAAGGGAAACAATTCAAAAAAGATATTATTTTGGTAGCCGTTGGCTATTACTGTCGTTTTTCTTTAAGTTATCGTGATGTGTCTGAGATCCTAAAAGAACAAGGAGTTTCTGTACATCCCACAACCATCATGCGTTGGGTTCATGAATATGGCAATTTGATTTATCAAATATGGAAGAAGAAAAACCAGTCTGCACATCATGTTTGGCATGTAGATGAGACGTACATCAAAGTGAAAGGGGAGTGGTCTTATCTGTATCGTGCGATTGATAGTAATGGATATACACTTGATTTTCAACTTCGAAAAACACGAGATCATCAAGCAGCATATGCCTTTATAAAAAGGTTGACGAAACAATTTGGAGAACCAACGGTTCTTACAACAGATCAAGCTCCTGCACTGCTTTGTGCGTTCAAAAAACTGAAAAATAATGGCTTTTATGTGCATATAACACATTGTACGGTTAAGCACCTTAATAACCTGATTGAACAAGATCATCGACATGTCAAACGACGTTTTGCCAAATCTTCTGGATTCCAAAATATCCGTCATGCTTCACGTACATTGAAAGGAATCGAAACGATTCATGCGATATACAAACAAAAGAGAAGTCAAATTCCAGACTTCTCTTTTTCGACGTACAAGGAATTACAGGAGTTATTCAGAACCGCTTAAACTATAACTATATTTTGTAAACAAGTCTGTGTTTTTTCAAACTTTGCAACACACCTCAAAAAGCTATCTGTTTATCCCATCAGTATGTGAACCGTTTGTTTCACTTGTTTATCGTCCACTCGATAAAATACTTCTGTTCCTTTGCGTTCATGTGATAACACTTTATGATTTCTCATTTTATGAAGGTGTTGTGAAACCGTAGATTGTGGTAATTTTAAAATTTTTTGTAATTCGGTAACATTTAAAGCATTTTTCTCTAATAATTGATGTACAATTTGTAGACGGAAAGGATGTGCCAATACCCTCAGTATTTCCGCACTTCGCTCGAGTTCATAATTAAGATCGTTGAGCTCCATATAAAAAACATTTGTCATCTTCTTTCGCCTCATTCTTTTTTTAGGGTATTTTCTCATATACACGTTTTTTCGTTAGCAAAGAATCTAACATGTTACAC
>NZ_JXIS01000177.1:0-1269 GCF_000836715.1 Bacillus sp. L_1B0_5
AATAGTGGTACATGAAAAAAACACCTCCTGAATTCGCATACTAAGTATGCAAATTCAATGGAGGTGTTTTTGGTTTGAAGACAAGAGTTCATTACCCAGAAGAAATAAAGTGGAAAGTGATTGAAATGAAAAAGGATGGATATTCCAATCGGACCATTATGGAGAAGTTTGGAATTAAAAATGTTTCCCAAATTAAGACATGGATGAAGTGGTATCGTACCGGTCAAACGTACCGTTTTCAACAACCTGTAGGAAAGCAATATTCTTATGGAAAAGGGCCAAAAGAGTTAAATGAATTGGAACAGCTACGGTTAGAAAATAAACAGTTAAAAACAAAATTACTGATATGGGGAAAGTATCTGGAAATCGAAAGGAGTTGAACCTGGAAACTGTAGTTACTTTATGGACCGATTTCAAAACAAAACTAACGGTAAAAGAATTGTGTAATGTATTAGAATTACCCCGGTCTACATTTTATCGTTGGTTACAACGAACAGTGGACCTAAGAGATGAGATAGAAGAGAAAATAAAGGATGTTTGTCTTCGGCATAAATTACGATATGGATATCGAAGAGTGACCGCAACTCTTCGGAAAATGGGACTGTGTGTGAATCATAAAAAAGTATTACGAATCATGAGACAAAATCAGATTCTCTCAAAAGTTCGTCGAAAGAAAAAGAAATATATCAGTGGTGCGGAGCCAGTAGTAGCCCCTCATCGATTGGAACGCCAATTCGATGCATCCGCACCAAATGAAAAGTGGTTTACGGATGTGACGTATCTATTATTTGGAGAGCGTACCTTGTATTTATCAACGATTATGGATGCCTTTAATCGTGAAATTATTAGTTATGTCATCAGCGAGTCCCAAGCACTGCCATTAGCAATGAAGACATTAAAACAAGCAATGAGAGGGCGAAAAGTAAAAGATGTCCTTCTTCACTCAGATCAAGGAAGTATTTATACAGCGAAGGAATTTCAAGCATATGCCAAAGAAAATGGCATTATCACCAGCATGTCCCGGAGAGGAAATTGCCATGATAATGCCGTCATGGAAAGCTTCTTTGGTCATTTGAAAAGTGAAGCCTTCTATTCACAAGAGATAACAAAAGTATCCAACACAACTGTGCGAAAGATTGTGCTAGAATACATTCATTACTACAATTGTGTGCGAATTCAAGAAAAATTAAACCACCTATCCCCTAAAGAATTTAGGGAACAAGTGGTTTAGGTGTTTTGATAGGTGTCCCGTTTTCAGGGTTCACTTCA
>NZ_JXIS01000178.1:0-730 GCF_000836715.1 Bacillus sp. L_1B0_5
GGAAGATTACAAGCAATATAAAGAAGAGCTTGCATATATTCAGCATTCTCAATTCTATATCGCTTTGAAAAAGTTAAGCTTACATAACATTATCTCTATTGAAAATGGCTTAGATGGCCGATATACAATCAAACTGACTCATTTTATGAATGAGGAAACAGAAAAAGCAAATCCATACGTATATATTAGTCCTGTTGTATTTACAAAGGCTTTCTTTAAGCTATCTGTAGCAGCTAAGAAACTATTCTTAGACATTGCAATGCAACAACATACGGAAACAACATTAAAACGTTCTTTGGACAAGCAGGACGAAAGAGGAAACAAAACTCACTTCGGTGGGATGTATCGTTTCTTACATAAAAAATATCCGCATCAGATCCGTGCGGTTATCGAGGAATTAACAACTGCATTACCATGTACGGGTAATCCCCTATTCAAAATTTGCAAAATGCAAAAAGGTGTAAAACATACAAAACGATATACGACATTATATCTGTCTATCCATTCAGACTTCTTATGTTCGAAAGAAGCTGGGGAAGAACAACATAGGGATCCATTTACACCAAAAGCTACCTATGCTCGAAAAGCGAAATTTATAGAAGCAGTCCTACAAGAGATGAATATCGGTGAACTGTCTGCAGATATGAATAAATTCATTCATGTCTTAAAGCATACTTGTCATCGTCAAATTCGCAGTGTAATCCGCGGACTACGTGACATGGTTGATCGA
>NZ_JXIS01000179.1:0-336 GCF_000836715.1 Bacillus sp. L_1B0_5
GTTTAGCATATAATGGAATTAAGTTAATCGATAAAAAATAATCTTTAGGAGGTTTTTATATATGGCAATTCTTAAAGCTGGTGCAGACGCGGGAAACAGTGGTTTAAAGTTAAATGTATTAGGTCTTGATCCTTTATTCATACCAAGTATTTATTCACATCACATTGGAGAAGCAACGAACATTTTGAGTGATGAGGATATTTCTGTTGAAGAATTAGAAAACAACATTGATGTTACAATTTCATCACCTACCTTGAAGGCAAACAATATGCGTTATATCATTGGTCAAAAAGTGATTGATGAAAACATTAAAGGTATTGAAATGGAAAAGAAATC